>JAESPE010000025.1 GCA_016756835.1 gamma proteobacterium endosymbiont of Lamellibrachia anaximandri
CAGTGACCGGGACGGCCGGGGCACAAACAGGCTGTCGAAGGCCGAGTCGATTTTGGGGACTGGGATGTCCCAAAATCTTTCACGAGGTCGAAGACTCACTTGGAGTCTGGGCAAATCCCACGCTGCCGTAGTAGGTCCAGGAGGTGGCGTAGACGCCGAGTGAGAGCACGTAGACCGAGGGATGGTGCAGCAGCCGTTCCGGTAAACGTCCGCTGTCTGCCGCATAGGCGATCAGAAAGAGCAGGATGAGATAGGCGATTCCGACCGAGAACAGGAGTGCCAGGTCATGACTCATGGTGCTGCCTGATATGGATGAGTGCACCGAACAGAATGGCCGCCAGCCAGAGCAGATAGGGCAGGTACCAGGGGCTGCCGGGGTTGGTCCACCAGTAGACGACTGGGGAGGCAAAGAGAAAAAGGATAAACAGGACGAGCAGGATCGTCTTGTCGTATATCGGTCGATTTTCCTGACCCGGCTGCATGCAGAGAGCCTAGCAGTTGTTACAGAAGGTAACAACGTAGTGTTGACGACACCATGAAACACTGGATGAATGTAGGCCAGTTCAAGCGCACGGAACCGGAGATTCCATGTGGCCTGTCAAATATTGAGAGTCCGATCCGCTACGTTTGATCAGGCCTACATGGCCGCTATGGTTTCGAGTAGAATCCCCGCCATGTTACAGAAACTTTTCGGCATTCTGATTTTCGTCCTCAGTATCCTGTGCGCCTGGGGCTGGATGGAGTACGTGGATTTCATGGAGAAACCGCTCCACCTGCCGGCCGAGGGTGTGCGTTATAACCTTGAGTCCGGCACTACCATGCGTCGATTGTCGGCGGAACTGGCACAGCAGGGTCTCCTTGAGCGACCACTGTTTCTGCGCCTGCTTGCCCGCTGGAGCCACCAGGCAGATCAGTTGAAAGCGGGGGAGTACCATATTCCTGAAGGCACAAGACCTGAAGGGGTACTCAGGATTCTCACTTCAGGCAAGGTGGTTCAGTACGCGTTGACCGTGGTGGAGGGGTGGACCTTCAAGCAGATGATGGCGGCACTGAATCGCCATGAAGCGATCAAGCAGACCCTGACGGAACTGCCGGACGGTGAGATCATGCGTCGTATCGGCTATCCTGAGCAACACCCGGAGGGGCGCTTCTACCCCGATACCTACCATTTTCCCAGGGGTACCACCGATGTGGCCTTCCTGAAACGGGCCTATCGGCAGATGGAGAAGGTGCTGGCGCGTGAGTGGGGGGGTAAGGATAGTGGGTTGCCGCTTAAATCCCCCTATGAGTGCCTGATACTTGCCTCGATTGTCGAGCGTGAAACCGGACTGCCATCAGAGCGGCCCCTCATTGCAGGTGTGTTTATCAGGCGCCTGCAAAAAAGGATGCGCCTGCAGACCGATCCGACAGTTATCTACGGGATGGGTGACAACTATGACGGTAATATCCGCCGTCGCGATCTGAAAACGGACACGCCCTACAATACCTATGTACATGCCGGACTGACACCGACGCCGATTGCCATGCCCAGTGGCGAAGCGATTCATGCCGTGCTGCATCCGGCGGCGGGAAAATCGCTCTATTTTGTCGCCACCGGGGATGGTGGTCACTATTTTTCCGCCACGTTGGAAGAGCACAACAAGGCGGTACGGAAGTATCAGTTGAAACGATGAAGCGGAGCAGTGGCAGATTTATCACCGTGGAAGGCGGTGAAGGTGCGGGTAAGAGCAGCAACCTCTCTTTCATTCAGGGAGTGTTGGAGGCGGCGGGTAGAACCGTGCTTTTTACCCGTGAACCTGGCGGCACGCCGTTGGGGGAGGAGATTCGGGAGCTGCTGCTGGGCCACCAACACACCGGCATGGCGGACGATACCGAGTTGTTGCTGATGTTTGCCGCCAGAGCGGAACATATCCATCAGAAGATTCTTCCGGCGTTGTCTGAAGGGACCTGGGTTTTGTGTGATCGTTTTACCGATGCCTCTTATGCCTATCAGGGCGCTGGCCGTGGTTTGGGGCGGGAGCGCATTGCTGCACTTGAGGCGTTCGTGCAGGGGGATCTGCGACCGGATCTGACGCTTCTGCTCGACCTGCCGGTTGAGGTTGGATTGGCCAGAGCGGGGGCACGCTCGGAACCCGATCGCTTCGAGCGAGAGCAGAAGCGGTTTTTTGAAGCGGTGAGGCAGGGTTATCTGGAGATAGCGACGCGTGAACCGGAGCGGGTCAGGGTCATCGATGCCTCCCAGAGTCTTGACGATGTGCAGTCTCAGATTGAACGGGTCATTGCAGATTTTCTGGAGGCAGAGGATGACTGAAACGCTCTTTAACCGCCTCCCCTGGCAGCAGAGTCAGTGGGCACAGTTACAGAGCGCCCGTGCTCAGCAGCGTCTTCCGCACGCGCTTCTGTTTGCTGGTGCCAAAGGTGTTGGTAAATCCAATTTTGCCTCAGCCTTTGCGTTATCATTGCTCTGTGAAACGCCGAATGAACAGGGTGAACCCTGTGGTGTATGCAGGCACTGTCACTTGGTGCAGACCGGCGGTCATCCCGATTTTCAGCGGATCGAACCGGAGCAGGAGAGTAAAAGCGGTGAGATCAAGGTCGATGCTATCCGTGCGCTGACAGCCAGTGCAGGTCTGACGGCCCAGTCTGGTGGCCATAAGGTTATTTTCATTCGTCCTGCAGACAGGATGAATAGCGCGGCAGCCAACAGTCTGCTAAAGACGCTGGAGGAGCCGACCGCCGATACGGTGCTGCTACTGTTGACCGACAGTCCTTCCCGATTGCTGCCGACCATTCGCAGCCGTTGCCAGCAGATCCTCTTTGCGCAACCCGATACGAAAGATGTCATCGAGTGGTTGAGCCCGCGGGTCACTCATGGTGATCCTGAAGTTTTGCTCTCACTTGCCGGTGGCGCCCCCTTACAGGCACTGCTGTTGGATGATGCGGAACTATTGTCAAAACGGCAGGATATGCTGGGGGATTTCCTCGCCCTGGGGCAGCCAAAAAACGATCCGGTAAAGTTGGCCGAGCGCTGGGCGAAGTCTGATATCCCACTGCTTATGGACTGGCTTTCCGGCTGGGTGATCGACATTTTGAGGCTGCAGACGAGTGGAAAGCCACCATCGCTTTTCAACCGGGATAGTGTTCAGCCTTTGCAGGGCATTGCCGAGCGGCTAAACTCTAGTTTATTGCAGCGGTTTTTGAGGCAGGTCTACGAGGCACGGAACCTTGGCGAGACGAACCTCAATCCCCAGCTTGTGCTGGAGAGACTGCTGATTCAATGGGCCCGTGCTCTATCAATGTAACAATTACTGAATCTGCAATTATATACGTTGATAGAGCACAAACTGCCTGCGATAAGCAGGCCACTGAGACAACGACAGGTTAAGTTATGGCTGGTGGATCCAGACAAGGCATCCTCTCTCTGACGATCAAGGACAAAAACGCCCTCTATGCCGCTTACATGCAGTTTGTGAAGAATGGTGGTTTATTCATTCCCACTACAAAGAAGTACAGGTTGGGTGATGAGGTTTTTATGTTGCTGACTCTTATGGAAGAGGCGGAGCGCATACCCGTGGCCGGAAAGATCATCTGGGTGACCCCGGTTGGTGCCGAGGGAAACCGGGCTGCCGGCATCGGCGTCCAGTTCAGCGATCAGGATGGGGGTGCCGCCCGCAACAAGATAGAGACCTACCTTGCCGGTGCGCTCAAGTCTGATCGTCCCACACACACGCTCTGATCTCTTTGCGTAGGAGCGGCGCCCCCGCCGCGATTAACCCACCTACAGAGTAACCGCGGCGAGGCGCCGCTCCCACATCTATACTCTGCCAGCTTGTGGTGGGGTGGTTTATTTTAAGGACAATAACGCATGCTGGTGGATTCCCACTGTCATCTGGATCGCGTCGATCTGGAGGCCTACGACAACGACTTCAAACGACTGGTGCAGACAACCCTGGATAGTGGGGTTGAGCATATGCTCTGCGTCTCCATCGATCTGGAATCCTGGCCGGATATGGTCTCGCTGGTCGAGCCCTATGCTGAAATATCCCTCTCGGTCGGAGTGCATCCGAATGACAAGGACCGACATGAGCCCGCGGTGGATGAGTTGGTGAAACTGGCTCAAACTTCCCGGGTAGTGGCCATCGGGGAGACAGGGCTGGACTACTTTCGAAGCGAAGGGGATCTGACGTGGCAGCAGACCCGTTTTCGTAACCATATCCAGGCTTCCAAGGCGTGCGGCAAGCCGCTCATCATCCATACCCGTGCGGCAAAGGCGGATACCATTCGGATCATGCAGGAGGAGGGTGCCGATCAGGCGGGCGGTGTGATGCACTGTTTTACAGAAGATATGGAGATGGCCGAACAGGCCCTGGAAATGGATTTTTATATCTCCTTTTCCGGCATTATCACCTTCAGGAATGCAGCGGATCTTCGGGATGTCGCCTCGAAGGTGCCACTGGATCGTCTGTTGGTCGAGACCGATTCACCCTACCTCGCACCTGTGCCTCACCGGGGCAAGTCGAACCAGCCGCTCTATGTTGCCAAGGTCGCGGAATGCATCGCGGAACTGCGGGGGATTTCGGTGGACTCACTGGCAAGACAGACGACGGAAAATTTCTACCGATGTTTTCCTCAAGCTGTCAGGTAACGGGTGTTATTTCTTTTGTTTTACCGGATTGAGCTGACTTGCATCCAGGGTCATGTCATCAGGAAAACAGCAGCTGAAACAGCTGCCGAAACCCTCTTTACTGGTGATGCTAAGGTTGCCTTCGTGTCGATTAATACTATGTTTCACGATGGCCAACCCGAGACCGGTTCCCCCTGACTGACGGGAACGCGCTTTGTCCACCCGGTAGAAACGTTCCGTCAGGCGTGGAATGTGACGTTGTGGAATGCCGGGGCCTGTATCTGTAACGGTAAAGCAGGCATTATTATCGGCATCCCGTTTCCAGCTGATGGTGATTTTTGTTTTTGGTGGTGTATGCACGATGGCATTGAATACGAGGTTTGATAAGGCGCTCTGCAGTTCGTTTTCGGTGCCAACGAGCCAGAGATTCTCATCCACTTCGGACTCCAGTTGATAACCTCCCTTCTGATTCGCAAGCGCTTTGGCCTGTTCAACAATCGTGGTTAACAGCTCCGGGACCGGAACAGGAGACGGATGAGTAATTCTGTTTTCCATTTCGAGTCTGGAGAGTGTCAGCAGGTCGTTGATGATGATGTTCATCCGCGCTGCCTGTTGGTTCATCAACTCGAAAGGGCGTTCCTGAAACGGCAGTAGTTCATGGTCACTGAGGTTTTCAAGAAAGCCGGTGATTACCGTCAAGGGTGTGCGCAACTCATGGGAGACATTGGAAACGAAATCCCGCCGTATCAGATTGAGATGAAACACCTTGGTGATATCCCGGGCCACGATCAGCCGCTGGCGTTTTTTTCCTCCGAAAGGTGTGAAGCGCATCGAGAGCACAACCGTCTTGTTGGTGGGGGAGGGAAACTCCAGCGGCTGACTGTAATCCGCGTTTGCGAGGTATTCGTCCAGGTCGGGGTAGTGGACGAGTTCTGTCAGTGCCGCCCCTACATCTCTTGGCCAGCTGATCCCCAGGAGATGGCGTGCGGCGGGATTGGCCCATTCAACCTCTTCAGCAGCATTGAGCAGAACCAGTGCATCCGGTATGACGGATGAGACCTCTCGAAAGCGTGATGTGAAGCGATGGAGCGTGCGTTTGCGTTTCCGGCTGCGGTTATGCAGCCGCTCCAATTCGTTGTAGATCGGCTCCCAAAATCCTATCGGTGTAAGAGAAGGTGTACGCTTTCGGGTGACGACATAGTGGAACAGAAACAGCAGTTGATAGAGGTTTCTCAGCAGGTAGAGGGTGGCTCCAACGACTAGGGCAGGTGTCAGGGCGTTGAAAATGTAGCCGATGACTCCGCTGAAAAACAGTAATAACCCCAGCAGGCGGATTTCGTAGAGTATTGGCTGAATCAAGTGCTTACCGGGGGAGGTAGTGCTCTATCAATGTGATAATTACGGGTTCGCAATTATCATGTTGATAGAGCACGAGAGTCAATCGGGCATCGAGGAGAATCGATAACCCACACTCCGCACGGTCTGCAGCATGGCGTCATGGCCTGAAGGGGAAAGCGCCTTTCTGAGGCGGCGGATATGGACGTCCACAGTTCGTTCCTCCACGTAGGTATGGTCGTCCCAGACATGATCAAGAATCCTTGAGCGGCTATAGGCTCGATCCTGATGAGACATGAAGAACAGCAGCAGTTTATACTCTGCGGGAGAGAGTTCCAGGGGCTTGTTTTGCACGGTGACCTGGTGTTTGGCCGGGTCGATACGCAATCCATTGCTCTCCAGCGGCTTTTCATCACCACCTTTGTTGAAACGGCGCAGTACCGCCTTAATCCTTGCGATCAGTTCACGGGGGGAGAAAGGCTTGGTGACATAGTCGTCCGCCCCGGCTTCGAGTCCATCCACCTTGTCCGATTCATCGGCGCGGGCGGTAAGAATGATGAGGGGGATGTCACGGGTTTCCGGTTTCTGTTTCAGTTCCCGTGTCAGTTCAAGACCGGAACGTCCGGGCAGCATCCAGTCCATCAATATCAGATCCGGCAGTGAATGGGTGAGCGACTGCCTGGCCTCCTGGGCATGTCCGGCCTCATCCACCTCGTAATTCGCCACTTCCAGTCCGAAGCGAATCATCTCCCGAATTTCCGCTTCGTCCTCTACGATCAATATTCTGGGCATAGCTTTTTGTCGTATCAGCCGTAGCGGCCTTCAATATAGTCTGCAGTTTCTTTGTGACTTGGCGTGACGAACAAATCTTCAGTTGCCGTATGTTCGACCACTTTCCCCATCAACATAAAGATGCACTCTTCACTCGCACGCCGTGCCTGGGCCATGTTGTGAGTGACCATGAGGATAGTGTATTCGCCGCGCAGTTCCCAGATCAACTCCTCCACAGCCGCAGTGCCTTTTGGGTCGAGCGCGGAACAGGGCTCATCCATCAGCAAGACGTTGGGCTTTACCGGGAGCAGACGGGCAATGCAGAGTTTTTGCTGCTCCTCAAGGGAAAGCTCCGTGGCCTTGATATCCAGACGATCCTTTACCTTGTCCCAGAGCAGGACCTGCTTCAGAGCGCCTTCGATGATTTCATCATGATCGGCATTGGAAGACTTCTGGCCCTTGTTATGGATCTTGTGTCCGAACAGGATGTTATCCCGAATCGAGATCGGCAGCGGGTTCGGACGCTGGAAGACCATGCCGATCTGCTTGCGCACCTGGATCAGTTCGACCCCCGGGTCATAGATATTTTGATCCATCACCTCTATTGTGCCCTCGGTGCGGACATATCCCAAGCGCTCGTTGATCCGGTTGACGCTGCGCAGAAAGGTGGATTTTCCGCAACCTGAAGGGCCGATCATGGAAGTGATCATGCCCTTGCGGATATTGAGATTGACGTCGAACAGCGCTTGAAAGGTGCCATACCAGAGATTGAGATTATTGGTATGGATGGCGTATTCGGCGGATGAGTCGTTTATTACTTCGGCGGTGGCGGTGTTCATAGCTTGTTCTCGAAACTGATCTGGAGTGAGGGGTCCAATAAAGTCATGTCTGGATATCTACCCAAACTTGCCTTCAATGTAATCCTGGGTCCTCTGGTCCTTCACCTCTCCGGTGAACAGGTCCTCGGTATCGCCGATCTCCACGCACTGGCCTTCCAGGAAAAAGGCGGTGCGGTCGGCCAGGCGCCGGGCCTGCTGTACCAGGTTGGTCACCAGGATGATGGTCATCTCTGACTTCAGCTCTTTCAACACATCCTCGATGCGCATGGTGGTGACCGGGTCCACGGCGATGGAGAACTCGTCCAGCATCAGCACTTCCGGTTCCTGGGAGAGGGCGCGGGAGATGGTCAGCCGCTGCTGCTGGCCACCGGAGAGCAGGCTGCCGAGGGAGCCCAGGCGGTCCTTGACCTCGTCCCAGAGAGCGGCACGGGTCAGGCAGCGTTCTACGATCACATCCAGCTCTGCCTTGTTATTGATACCGCGCAGGCGGGGTGAGAGCGCCACGTTCTCGTAGATGGTGAGGGGTAGTCCCACGGGTAGCGGAAAGACCACACCGATACGGCTGCGCAAAGCATAGACATTTTTCAGTTTGCTGGTATCCAGTCCGTTGAACAGGACATCACCCTTGACTCCCATATTCGAGTCGAAGGTGTTCATGCGGTTCAGGACCTTCAGAAACGAGGTCTTGCCTGCATTGGCTGGGCCGATGATGCCGAAGATCTCATGTTCCCGCACTTCCAGCGAGACATTGCTCAGTGCCGGCGTGCCGCCGTAGCTGATGGTGAGATCCCGGACTTCCATCTTGACCGGGGTCTTGGCCGGGTTTTCCACTGTCGAGGCGGATTCGCTCAGGGTTTGCTGGGTTGCGCTTACCATTTCTTTTTGCCTCTCAGATGCATGCGGAAGGCGATGGATATGCTGTTCATGAGCAGCACCATGGCGATGAGCACCAGGGCCACGCCGTAGGGTAGTTCATCAGGGACGCCGGGAACCTGGGTGGCGACCACGAACAGGTGCAGGGACATTGCCATGGTCTGATCGAAGACGCTCTGGGGCAGGAACGGCATGAAGAACACGGCCCCGGTGAACATGATCGGCGCCGTCTCACCTGCGGTTCGCGAGACCTCAAGGATGATGCCGGTCAGGACACCGCTTATGGCGTTGGGTAGTACCACCCGGCGGATGGTCTGCCAGCGGGTGGCGCCCATGTTCCAGCAGGCCTCCCGGAAGGCGTGGGGAACCGCCCGCAGGGACTCACGGGTGGAGACAATTACCACCGGCAGGGTCATCACAGCCAGGGTCAGACTGGCGGCCAGGATGCTGGTGCCAAAACCGAAGAAGATCACGAAGGCCCCCACCCCGAACAGGGCGTGCACGATCGAGGGTACGCCTGCCAGATTGATGATGGCGAGCTGAATGATGCGGGTAAAGCCGTTATCCGGCGCATATTCATTCAGGTAGATAGCCGCTGCAACCCCCAGGGGTACGGAGGCAATCAGTGCGACGGCGACGATCCAGACGGTGCCCAGCAGGGCCGGAAAGATACCGCCCTCTGTCATGCCGTTGGTGGGATCCGTGAACAGAAAGTCGATGGATATAACGCTGCCTCCCTTGACGACAAGGGTGCCCAGGATCACGGCCACCGGAACTATCAGGATGATGGTCATCAGCATGAACAGGGTTTTATAGAGGCCCTGGACCTTTTTGTTTCTTTTGTTGAGTTCAGATTCTGCAAACATCTTGATTTACCCTTTGCGCACGCCGCGGACAACCAAGTCTGCGGTCAGGTTGATCAGGAAGGTGACGACGAACAGGAAGATACCAATGGTGAACAGCACCTGGTAGTGGGGCGATCCCACGGCAGTCTCTCCCAGTTCGGCGGCGATGGTAGCGGTCAGGGCGCGCACCGAGTCGAACAGGCTGCCCGGGATGTTCACCGCGTGGCCAGTGGCCATGAGCACCGCCATGGTTTCGCCGAAGCCCCGGCCGACGCCGAGCAGCACCGCGCCCAGCAGGCCGTTCTTGGCTGCAGGCAGGACAGTCTTGAAGATCACCTGCCAACGTGTGGCCCCCAAGGCCTCCGCCGCTTCCCGGTAGCGGTCGGGTACTGCCTTGAGTGCATCCTCTGCGATGGAGGTCATGATCGGCGCCGCCATCAGCCCCAGGATGATCCCGGCGTTAAGTACGTTGAGCCCCACCGGGACATCGAACAGATCGATGATCAAAGGGTTCATGATAGAGAGTCCGATGAAACCCCAGACCACTGAGGGAATGGCCGCCAGCAGCTCGACCAGGACTTTGAGGTATTCTCGGGTCTTGCCGGTGGCGAATTCACCGATATAGATAGCCGCTCCGAGTGAAAATGGGATGGCTATCAGCATCGCCAGTCCGGTGACCGAGGCCGTACCTGCGGCCAGTGCCAGGATACCGTACTCCGGGTCATCCTCATCACTGGGTTCCCAGAATTCTGAGAAGAAAAACTCGCTGAAGGTGAAATCCTCCAGCAGAAAACCGAAACCTTCCATGGTGACGAAGGTAAAGATACCCAGAACGAAGATGATGGCGGAGATGCCCGCGATAAAGACCACTACCTGAACCAGTTTGTCCAGATACCAATCGAGATTGCGGCGGTCGAACTCCGCTGCTGTTGTTTGTGATGCAAGGTTGACTGCGGACATATCAGGAGGCTCCTTCGCCGCGCAGCAGTTCCATCAGATCCTTGACCTGCAGCGAGATTGCGCGGTAGAGATTTTCGAAACCCTGTTCGTCACCGGCCTCCGGCACCGGACCCATATCCCATTCAAGGACGGTGCAGTGGAAGGGGATCGCAGGCAGATAGGATGACACCTCGCCTTCCAGGCTGACGATAACGTATTGGTCCGAGATCGTGCGCTCTGTCAGGTCTGCCAGTGAGGACGGCTGTACGTCACTCAGGTTCTGTCCCCGGTTTTCCAGGAAGGAGACCAGGCTGGGATTCAGGCTGGCGGCGGGCTGGCGGCCCGCGCTCAGATAGTCACCGCTGTCGGGATAGTTCCTGCGGGCGATGGCCTCTGCCATCTGGCTCTTGCAGCCGTTGTCCTCATCGATGAACAGCACCTTGTAGACCTTGGGCGCCTTCTGTTCCCCCGTGCTGGCAAAAATCGCATCCTCGCACAGATTCTTGGCCTGGTCCGCGACCCTTTTCAACTGGGTGAAAACCACGAAAACGGCCAGAATATCCTTTACCTTGCCGCGGTCCTGGTTGGCCATCATTTCGGTATAGATGCTGTCCAGATTGTTTTCCATCTGGTCGGCCAACAGCTTGGTGCTTCTGCCCATCTCCGCGTTGAGATCGTTGAAGGCCCGGATGGACTGGCGCAGCATCAGTTGGGTCTCGCTGGCCATCCGTTCCAGTTCCCTCGCCATGTTGCCTTCCGGCGGCTTGGACAATTGGGCGGCCTCACGCGCGATGGTCACTGCGTAGTCACCGATGCGTTCCAGTTCCATATTGACCCGGATAACCGAAGAGAGCAGGCGCAGATGGCCTCCGCTGGGAAGATGGATCGCAATGAACTTATGACAGATGTTGTCGATTTCGCGCATGGTCCTGTTGATCGGGAGATCGTTCAGGACGGTGGCGTAAGCCAGTTTCTTATTACCGGTCTGCAGGGCGTGTACAGCGTTGGTTACCGCAGTCTCGACCAATTCGGCCTGCTTCTCCACGCGGTTGCGGATTTTATTGAGGTCATTTTCCAAGCGTTCTTCAAGATGGGACATTTGCCGGTACTCCGCGCTGGAGGATAAAGAAAGTCACTACAGTATGAAAACAGGTCCTCTGGACAGAATGTTTTCACCCGTGGAGAGGAAGAGTGGGGCACAAGGCCCCACTCCTTCAGGTTAGCTTGCTTAGTTGCAGCTTACGTTGCGGATCGGTGCATAACCCTTCTTCAGGAGAATGCACTGGCCTTTATCGCTCTTGACCCAGTCAAGATAGGTTCCGATTTCACCCGTGGGTTCGCCGTTGGTGTACATGAACAGAGGGCGTGCAATCGGGTAGCTGCGGTCGCTGGCGGTTGCGACGCTGGGGTTGACACAGTCATCGCCGGCTTTCTTGGAGATGCAGGCCATCTTTATGTGGTCAGTGGCATAAGCCAGACCGCTGTAACCGATGGCGCAGGGGGTCTTCTCGACCAGATCCACCACGTCTTTGGAACCGTGCATGTCCAGGGTGCCCTGACGGAACTTACCCTTCTTACCCAGAACCGCCTTCTTGAAATAGGCGTAGGTGCCGGAGTTGTTCTGGCGGCTGACCACTACGATCTTGTCGCTCTTGCAACCAGGGACTTTCAGACCGAGGTCAGACCATTTGGTAGCGTCTCCGCCACGGACATATACACGCTTCAACTGCTCGAAGGAGAGTGATGTGGCGGGATTGTCATGATGGATATAGACGGCCAGGGCGTCGTAGCCAACCACATGCTCCACCGGATTCTGGCCCTTTTTCTTGGCCGCTTCCACTTCCTTGGATTTCATCTTGCGGCTGGCGTTGGCGATATCCACGGTGCCGTTGATCATGGCAGCGATGCCGGTTCCGGAACCACCGCCGGAGACTGCGAGCGCCACATCGGGTTTGACATCGCGGTAGTGTTCGGCCCAGGCCTGAGCCACGTTGACCAGGGTGTCAGAACCCTTATTCTGAATCACGGTCCGATCGGCTGCAGCGGGCAGGCTCGCCAGCAGGGAGGTGGCGGCAAATGCCAGGGTGAACAGGTTTCTCTTTTTCATCATCAATCCTCTGGTATCTTTTATTGTGAGAAGCTTCCAAATGAATCCGGGCCACAAGACTGCCGTCCCTTATTCGTTCAGAGGTTCCTTAATGCCCGGACACTATATGAAATAATTGTTACCGTTATATGACAATGGGAAGCCGATCTGCGTATTGATGTGAAAAAAATATTGAATTGGTTGTTTTTCACGGTCTTAGAACAGATAATTGACCGAGGGTCCCGTCTGGGACGGGTATCAATAGGAATTTTGTGAACGATTTTCTAATGCTGTCGGCACTTCTGGTGCTTTCAGGCGTATTCTCTGGCTCGGAAACGGCTTTGGTCTCTCTCTCTATGGCGCGAGCCGAAGCCCTATATAATGAGGGTAGACGTGGTGCCCACGCCCTCTATATTCTGAAAACAGACCCCAGCAGAATGCTGATCACCATTCTGATCGGCAACAACGTAGTCAATATTGCTGCTTCCGCCATGGCCACCGTCATAGCTACCGACCTGTTCGGTCATAGTGGGCCCGGTATTGCCGTGGGTGTTTTGACGGTCCTGATTCTGATTTTTGGTGAGATCACGCCAAAAAGCATCGCCACCCGCTATTCAGAGACGATCTCGCTTATTGTCGCCCCGCTGATGGTCGGCTTCATGCGGCTGATCTACCCGCTTGTCTGGACCTTCCTCCAGTTGACCAATGTGATTCAAGCCAGCACCAGGGCGAGTGAGGATCCTCTCGTCACCGAGTCTGAAGTCATCACCATGGTGGGACATGGAGAGGAGGAGGGTGTCATCGAGAAGGATGAACGGGAGATGATCGAGCGGGTCTTCAATTTTAATGACCTGAAGGCTGAGGATGTCATGACACCCAGGCAGCAGGTCTTTCGTCTATATGCCGGGCGTACCCTGAAGGATGTTCTTCCGGAGATCCTGAAGAATACTTACTCCCGTATCCCGCTTTTTGAGGATGACCCGGATGAGATTGTCGGCCTGGTGATGTTGCGCGAAATTTTTGAGGCGCTGGCAGCGGGCAAACTGGACATGACGATCAAGGAAATTGCCCATGAACCCCTGTTTACGCCGGCGAATATTCAACTGGATGAACTGATCCTGACGCTACGAGGCAAGTCCCGTCATCAGGCCGTAGTGGTTGATGAACACGGCACCATGATCGGTGTTGTGACTCTGGAGGATCTGCTGGAGGAGCTGGTTGGTGAGATTTACGACGAGTCCGACGAGCAACCTAACGAACTGACGGAAATCAACGACGGGCGGGTAGTGGTGGATGGCACAGCAGAGTTGCGCGTGATTGAAGGGTACTTCGGGATTGAACTGCCTGGAAAGCCGACAGACACGGTCAACCGCTGGTTGCTGGATCATACCGAACGCATTCCCGATGTCGAAGAGCGATTCGAGTTGGATGGTCTGGATGTCGTGGTGCAGGCTGGTTCGTCACGACGCATTCACCAGTTGGCTATACAAAAACTGCAAACGAGCAAAGACGACTCCTAGGGTCTGTTGACAGGCCCTAATACTTATCAGGCAAGTAAAGCCGATAACAGGTTGGGTTCGTAGGCATGATCAAGCGTAGCAGATCAGGCAACGGACTCGGTACAGCTTTCGCCGGTACCGCAAGCTTGAACCGGCCTGCAGGGTTTTTCCGGGTCACTCAGTCTCGACGATCAATGGATCGGCGGCGCTCTCCTCGACAAGTTTTGCTATTCGCTTGGCGAAATAGTAGATGCGCCTGAGTTTCTCGATGATCTCGACTTCAAGGGTATAGGCTTGTAGGCGGTTGGGTTCATCTGCCACCAGTCGAGTGGCTTGATGATTGGTCGCCGCATCAAACAACTGCTGTACAGTTGTCTTCATGCCGGTGACTTGGTCGGCTCGATTAGTGTCCTGTAGTTTAACGGCTTGCAGCGCGAGTTCGACAGCTTGAGAAACCTGTGTGTGAAGATGATTCAGCATGCGTTGGGTTTCCGGACTTATCTGTAGATTTTCCTCGAGACGTTTGTAGCCCAAGCCCACTAAATCGGTTTCGATGAGGTCAGCGAGATTTTCCAGATTGTTGATGGTGGACATCAGGTTCAAGACGGTTTCTGTCTGCTTTTGGTTGAGTATTTCTCCGCTTAATTTACCCAGATAACTCACTATATGTTCGTGAAGTACGTCGACCTTGTCGTCCATTTCGCCTATATCTGCGAGCAGTTTTCGGTCTCCGTCAAGCAGGGCCGGCATGATCTGATTCAGCATTTCCCTGACCTGCTGTCCTGCACGGCCGATCTCCAGCCTGGCCATATCCAGCGCCAGCGTTGGTGTTTCCAGCAGTTCATCATCGAGAAAACGGGGACGTGTGATCCGCTCCTCTTCCAAAGGTCTGTCTGGTACGAGTCTCTCCACAAGGCGGCCAAACGCGCCGATGAAACCGATAAAGATAAGCGTGTTGGCAATATTAAAGATGGTGTGGGCGTTTGCGATTTGGCGGGGTGTATCAGCAGCCAGTTTTGCCGTGCCTGTCAGTTCGTTGGAAGTGGGGGAGATAAGCAGAACCAGGTCGGCCAGATAGTCGATGAATGCAACCCAGAGCAGGACCCCCGCAATGTTGAAGATGACATGCACCAGCGCTGCGCGTATTGCTTCGCGTTTCTTGCCGATTGATGCAAGCATGGCTGTAACACAGGTACCGATGTTGGCACCAAAGGCCAGTGCAATGCCTGCAGGCAGAGTGATGAAACCCTGACTTGCCATCACGATGACGATACCCGTTGTGGCTGAAGAGGACTGGATCAGTGCGGTGAAGACCGCTGCAATCAGAATGCCAATCAGCGGGTTTGCCATCGTCGCCATAAGATCGAGAAAAGGCTGATAACTGCGCAGGGGGAACATTGCGTCGCTCATCAGGCTCATGCCGAAAAAGATGAGGCCCAGCCCCAACAGCATATTGCCGTAGTGGCGGATCTTGTCCTGTTTGGAGAAGAACCATGCGCCAAAACCAAAGGCAACCATCAACAGCGCGTATTTGCTAACTTTGAAGGCGATGATCTGGGCGGTGATCGTAGTGCCGATATTGGCGCCCATGATGACACCGATCGACTGGGCCATCGACATCAGTCCGGCCGAGATGAAGCCCACCACCAGCACGGTTGTTACCGAGGATGATTGGATTATTGCGGTAACGAAGGCGCCTGTCAGAGCACCCATGAATCGATTGGTGGTCAGCCGGGCGAGTACGACCTTCATGCGTTCGCCGGCAACCAATTTCAGTGATCCGGCCATCTGTTCCATGCCAAACAGAAAGAGTGCAAGCCCGCCCAGCAGACGAACGGACATGTCCCACCAGTTCGGTTCGGTGAGGAGATCATTGGCGGCAAAAGCCGGTATAAAGAGGGTCAGGAGCAGCAGTCCCATCCCAAGTTGTTGGATGCTGTTTGGTTCAAACAGCCAACCGGAAAGGGGTCTGGTAAATTTCATTCCTTGACGATTGTGACCGGGATAGGACAGAGTTTAATGACCTGTTCGGCCTTTGAGCCCATGAGAATGTTTTTGAGCCCACTGCGGCCTTTGTTGCCCATGACCAGCAGTTGAGGTTGAAGCTTTTCGACCACCTGAAGAATCTTGGTGACTGTCAGGCCGGATACCAACATGACATCAGCTTTTTTGATCATGCTTTTGAGTTCCGGGTTCTCTTTAATGAGTTTGGCCAGGAACTCATCCATCATCTCTTCAGCAATCTCTTCCAGGCGTCTGAGGATCTTTTTCTCACCCTTGATCTTCTTGGGGGCATAGTAGCCAGGAGAGCTTGCCAGGTCGTGTACCACATGCAGGATGGTGAGATTGGTACCGAGGCACTTGGACATATTTGCCGCATATTTCAAGGCGGCCATTGCGTGGGGAGAGAAGTCGATGGCGACTAGAACATTCTGTCGCATTTTGCCCTGTGATTCAGCCATGAGGTTAACTGTTTTTCAGTCGATATTGAAAATGATTCACAAGTTTTTCACGCATCCGCTTCTCTTTGTGTCTCTTTGCTGCCGCAAGGCGGCGTTTGGCAACTCCGATAAGGGTTTCCTGAGCATTGAGTGATTTTTCGTTATCGGCAGGCTTGCGCTGTACATAGCTGCCGTCGGCCAGCATGTCCCAGGCGGAACGCTGGTCACTGAGCTGCACATCAAGGATTAGCCTTAACTCCTGTCGCAGGGCGGAGGCCTCAACGGGAATCAGTACCTCCACCCGGCTCTCAAGATTACGGTGCATGAGATCTGCAGAGCCGATGAAGTACTCTTCGTCGCCGCCATTTTGGAAATAGGTGATTCGTGAATGTTCCAGAAAACGTCCCACAATGCTGATCACTTTGGCTGATTCGCTCAGTCCCGGAATACCTGGCCTCAGTCTGCAAGTGTCGCGCACGATGAGGTCGACCCGTACACCTGCTGTGGTTGCTTTATAGAGGGCTTTGACGATGTCGGCGTCTTCCAGGGCATTCATCTTCATTTGGATCAGCCCCGGCTGCTCTGCCGAATGCAGCCCTATTTCCCGGTCGATCTTTTTCAACAACATCTTTTTCAGGGAGTAGGGGGCGGCGAGGATCTTGCGGTAACTCGGAGGTGGAGAGTAACCGGTAAGGTAGTTGAAAAGTTCCGTGAGGTCCTGACCTACATCCTTGTTGCAGCCAAGAACACCCAGATCGGTATAGAGGCGCGCAGTGCCGGCATGGTAGTTGCCGGTGCCAACGTGGTAGTAGCGGCGCAGTTTTGCGTAGTCACGCCGCACCACCAGGATCAATTTACTGTGGGTCTTCAGACCGATGACGCCGTAGGTGACGTGAATGCCTGCCTGCTCAAGCCGACGAGCCCAGCGGATATTGGCGGCCTCATCGAAGCGGGCCATGAGTTCGACCAGTACGGCCACCTGTTTACCGTTGCGGGCGGCCTGAATCAAGGAGTTGAGAATGTTTCCCTCTCCGGAGGTCCGGTAGAGGGTCATTTTGATCGCCAGGACCTTGGGGTCTTCTGCTGCATTCCTCAGGAACCGCTCAACTGTAGTGTTGAATGATTCGTAGGGGTGTTGCAGCAGTAACGGTCCCTGGTCACGAATGATGTGAAAGATGTTACGCCGGTCATGGGCAAGTTGTGGATGATCCACCACGTGGTGTGGAGGATCCCTTAGATCGGGGATGTTTAGCGATGCCAGCTCAAAGAGATCCCGGGTGGCAATCATACTGTTGATCTCAAAGACGTCCTGCTCCTCGTCCAGCCCGAGTTCGGCGGCCAGCATTCCCCGATGGGTCGGGTTCATGCCCTTGGAGACTTCGAGGCGAACAATGGGGGCAAAGTGGCGTTCCCGCAGCTCTATCTCGATCATCTCCAGCAGATCGCTGGCAACCTCTTCATCCCGCTCTACATTGGCGTTGCGGGTGATACGGAAAGATTCACAAGACTCGATCTCCATCCCCGGAAACAGCATGTCGAGGTTATTCGCTACCAGATCGTCCAGGGTTATGAAGGTGTGTTGTTCATCAATCTGAATCATTCGTGGTGAGACCTTTTTACCCACCGGCACTTTGATACGCGCCATATAGAGTTCATGTCCGCCGGGAAAACGCAGTGTTACCAGAAGGTTGAGGGTGAGGTTGGAGATAAAAGGGAAAGGGTGGCTGGGATCCATCGCCAACGGGGTCAGCATGGGAAAGATATTCTGCCGAAAATGCTCCCGCAGCTTCGCCTGTTGTGAGCTGTCGAGCTCCTTATAGGCGGTGATCAGAATATTGTTTTCGGCCAGCAGGCCGTTGACTTCACGATAGATGCGCTGCCGCTCAACCTGCATCTCCCGGATGACTTCCAGGCACTCATTCAGCTGTTCGGCAGGCGTTCTGCCGTCCACGCTGGGTTTGGTGACACCTGCTGCAATCTGCTGTTTCAGACCGCCGACACGTTTCATGAAAAACTCATCAAGATTGCTGCTGACGATGGCAAGAAATTTGACCCGCTCCAACAGAGGTGTGCGGGGATCGTCGGCTTCGTGAAGCACCCGGCGGTTGAACGAAAGCCAGGTCAACTCCCGGTTCAGATAGAGTCCTGGCTGGTCGAGATTGGCGTCGTCGATAGTCGCTGAGGCGTCATTGTCAGCGGAAATCGCCTGAAGAAGATGCTGTTTGATTTGAGACATATCGGGTGTATGCAATGGTATATTGGATTAATCAGCTACCCGCTAGTATAGCTTCAAGTCAGTGGTCGTGGAGAAAACGAAAACACTGCGAAATGGCAGACGGTTCAGAAATAGAAACGGACTTCGTTTGAACGGAGATTGTGCATGACATTCATCTGGTCGAGGAGAGTGGCCAGAAAAGCGGTAGCTGTGATCCGGCCCAGCCCGCCTTGCGCGCACTCCCTCTCTCCAAAACGGGTCACACCATCGACTCGCCCATGAGACGAGCTTATCAGTGCTGGTAGTGAGTCACCTGTGTGCCTGCCACTGTTACTGTCAGTTGAGTGATCGCCGGTAATTCCAATCACGATCTCTTCATCCAGCAGTGGGGAAAGAGATCTGTCGACACGCTCGATCATCTTCATTTTTCCAACGGGATCCAGGTCATGAGAGCAGATGTCGGGCCCCTTGATATGCAGAAATACCAAGTCGTACTCTCTTAGCGCTTTAAGCGTGCACTCCATTTTGGCGTCTATGTCGGTATCCGGGAGTGAGGAGAAACGGTCATCACGTATCGTCTGATACCCCAACAGATTGGCCAATCCAAGAATGGTCTCTTCACCCGCAACCACTGCTGCTTTAAGGCCCAAATGGCTGACCAGCGATGGCAGGGCCGAAACGGTGCCGGGGCTTCTGCAGATGATGCCGTTGGCCAGTGGTTTGTTCTCTTTACGGCGTTGATTGTTGACTGGGTGATTGTCGAGGATCTCAAATGCCTGCTCGGTAAAGCGGTTGATCGCTTTGGCAGTGATAACAGCAACGCCATCTGTTGAATCAAGGGCTTCGCAGTGGCAGAGTCCGAGAGACTCATAGAGATGGCCGGAATCTGTGTCGGTAATCCGGGAAGAGAAGATCTGTCCGGTAAGTTTCAGTACAGCCCGATGTTGGGTTGCCGGATGTAAAATGGCGGTGATTCCATTGCCCAAGTCAAGGTTACCCAGTGCGGCGGCAAGTTCATCAGTCCCTGTTTGAATACGGCCAGCGCGACGGTCCAGAATATCAAAGCCACCGGAATGCCTGGAAAGAGTGGCGAAGTTACACCGCAGCAGCAGGTCGCCTGGCTGACTGGATAAACCGATGCCGGCCGCCTCTACCGGTCCGCGTGACAGTCTTATGGCTTCTGCGACGGGCAGACCGAGCAACAGACTTGTGCCGGTATGAGTGCCGACCGGCAAGCCGGGTAAAAGCGGGTCGACCAGGCTGCATTGACCGGATGCAAGTAGCTGGTCCATATTGGGTGTAGAAGACTGCTCCAGCGGCGTACGGTTGCCGAAGGCGGGAATAGGTCGGTCTCCAACGCCGTCCAGTATGATCATCAGGCCTTTGTATTGCAGCACGTTTACACCGTTTTATCGGATCGTTGAGCGAAAACACTTTTTACGCTGGCATCGCAATTTTCTGACAAAGCATTGATGATCGTTCGCATGATTCGGTTGGTTGCTTTGTCTTTATCATCATTATTGATGATGGGTGTTCCTGATAGATCAGATTCTGAGAGCAGGAATGACTGAAGCGACCAGATTGAATCAAATTCTGAGAGATATTTCTGGCTGCCGCGGGCAGGCGCGGATATCCCTCTACCACTCAGTTGCCGCTTCAGTTGATCCGGCTTAAAAACGGCGAGCATGATGGGGACAATGACTGCATTGCTATTATCGGAAATTTTCGCTATCAGCGCTGGATGTATATGAATTCCCTCAAGAATAAGTGAAACCCGTTCACGCAAAGCACGTTGAATGACAGCTTCGCATGGAACCGATAACAATTCAGTCTGATTGAGATATCCAGAAATCATCAGGCTTTCGTTACCTTCTGTTTGCTCATTTTGCCCTGGCAGGAGTCGCCAGGCATTAAAAGATGAAGTGTGCAGTATGGGGAGCAGGCGTTCGGGAATCATCATCCGCATCACCTCTCGCAACATATCGGTTGACTGTGTGCGAACGATGCCAAGTCTGTGAGCTACCTCAGTGGCAATGGTGCTTTTCCCACATCCAGTTGTACCGCCGAACAGAAGAATCAGAGGGCGCCCGCTATGCGTGTAGTCTACCCAAACCATATAACGTCTGGCCGCTTCGGCACCAAAATTGTTTTTCAGCTCACTATAGGTCAGCATGCCCAAATCGTTTGAGTCGATCTTATATCTACCGTCGTCAATCAATTGCTGGTAGATCTCTTGAGAGATGGATGCGGATTTTTCGGCAGAGAGGCCGGTCGATTCCAGGCAGCGTTGGTGATCCGAGATGGAAAATGGATTGGTCTGTCCCTGATGGTCTCTGACCTGTATGGTTACGCGTCCCCGGTCTGAATTTTCATAGTTCTCCAGTACCTCTGAAAATTCCATTTTTTTCAGTAGCTTGCTGACTCGCTGGCGAAGAGATAAAGTAGTGACCTCAGACTCGTTGGAGATCTCATCTCTGACATTGGATGCAAGCTTATAGGCCTGTTCGAAGGTCAATCCTGCCTCGCTTAACGAACGTGTGAGAATGCCCCTGAGAAAAGGGATTCTGGTGCCTTCAGATGAATCGACGATGATGACTTTGGCCATGTGTTGCCGGCATCCCTCTTATTTATTCTTTACACGTAACTGCAAGATTATAACTTAGACCAGGTCTGATACGAATTTTGGGTCAGTAGGCGCTGATGATCTCATTCAGTCTATCTTTAACTTTTTGAGCCTCGGCGTCCAGTTGCGGCAAGCGGTCTTGGGTTCTGGTGAGTTTTTCCTCCGCTGCGTCCTGTTCCATATCCTGGGCAATATTGGCAAGCCTCACCGCACCTACATTATTACTGGCTGATTTTAGACTATGCGTGATACGTCTCACCTCTGCGTGATTATTATTTTCAAGTGCACCGGGGAGAATAGCCCTCAAACTTGAAAAGCTATCGAAAAAAGCAGGGAACAGTTCTATGTAGTCATCGCCCATGAGTTCCTTCATGGAGGCGAGGCGGGCTTCATCAATGATTGTTCGTGGACTGAGGTCAACGGGTACTGGGGGTTGGGAGTCCAATATGTCGGATGGCTGTGATGAGGGTTTGTTAAGCCATTTATCAAGGATTGCAACCAATTCTGCCCACTCAAAGGGTTTTCCGAGAAAGTCATCCATTCCAGAAGCGATACAACGTTGTTTTTCAGTTTCTATCTGGTTTGCGGTGAGTGCAATGATGGGCAGTCGATGGTTGACGTTTTTCTCCCGTTTTCGGAGCTCGATGGTGGTTTCATAGCCATCGAGTTTTGGCATTTGGCAATCCATGAATACAAGATCATAATTTGTTTCAGAAATACGTTCCAGTGCGGTGAGTCCATTGTCGGCAATGTCCACCTCAAGTCCAAACTTGCGCATTACGATACTGGCGACCTTTTGATTCGCAATGACATCTTCGACGAGCAGTACTTTTGCGTTAAATTGTACCTCTTTGGATACCGTATTTGGATGACTCTCTTCAATGTTATGGCGTGTGATAATTGAAGAGTTTGATTTGTCCAATGAAAGGGCCAGGACGCTCTCGAGAGTCTCTTTTAATAGGTTAGAATGGGCAGGTTTTACCAGGTAAGCAGCAAAACCCTGATTCTCGAAAAACTTAGCGTCCCCTCTGGTGCCGGACGATGTTAATAGAACAAGTGATGTTTTTGAATATTCGTCCAGTTCACTGATATCTGTTGCGAGCGACTCCTCACTGGTTTTTTCAAAGTTACTGTCGAGTAAAATAATATGGTAGTGTCGATCATTGGTCAGTGATTTCTCGATGAGATTTAGTGCCTCTTCCCGAGACGAAGCTGTATCGATATTTATGCCATAGCGAATGATTTGGTCATGGTAAACTCTAAGGTTGAGCCGGTTTTCATCAACTATCAGGGCGCGTGTGCCATGCAAATCGGCATGAGGCAATATTGCAGGGGGTTGAGATGCTGGAAGTGATAGATCAAACCAAAATTTAGATCCTTTTCCGGGTGTGCTCTCAAGGCCAATGCTGCCACCCATCAATTCAACAAGCTGTTTGCAGATTGATAACCCAAGCCCTGTTCCGCCATATTTTCTGGTCGTTGAGCTGTCTGCCTGGGTAAATGACTTGAACAGTTTTCTTTGCTGATTTTCACTGATGCCGATGCCGGTATCTTCGATCATTATACGAAAATGTTCATGTTCAGAGTCGGTTTGTATGAATTTTACTGAAATGGCTACGTGTCCAGAGGATGTGAATTTAATAGCATTGCCGGTAAGATTTGTGATGATTTGTCTGATTCTGCCTGCATCCCCTGTGACCTGTCTGGGAATATCGATTGGATAATCGATTATCAGCTCTATTCCCTTGCTGGCTGCAGATGTACTTAGCAGGCGAACCACGTCATGTATCGCTCTCTCCAAATCGAAAGAGATCAATTCAAACTCAATCTTTCCAGCCTCGGCCTTGGAATAGTCGAGAATATCGTTAATTATTTTTAGCAGTGAGTTCCCGGATTGATGGATGATCCCGAGAAACTCTTGCTGCTCATTGTTCAAAGCAGTATCTTTTAGCAACTCGGTCATGCCGAGTACACCATTCATGGGTGTGCGGATTTCATGGCTCATCATTGCCAGAAACTCTGATTTAGCCATGGCAGCATCTTCTGCAATATTTTTGGCTTTGATCAATTCCTCTTCTGCCCGTTTTCTATCTGAAATGTCTCTCATAACCATGGAAAAGTACTGGGTTCCACTTTTTGACTCATCGTGCAGAATGATCAGCTGTGAAACCGTGATGACTTCTCCATCGATTGATATCAGACTGGTCTCGCCGGTCCATGTCCTACTCATAAAAGCGGTTGGCACACCCTCGTTGAGCACACGATCGATTTCCGAAGCGGGAAACATTCCTGCAAGACTTTTATCTTCCAGGCTTTCGGTATTTCCGTAGCCCATAATTTGACGTCCAGCTGCATTCATGAAAAGAATGTTGCCTTCCAACGTGAACACCGCAATAAAATCTGTTGAGTTCTGAATAATTTCCGTGAGTCGCTTTTGATCCTCTTCGGCATGCAGTCTCTCAGTAATATCCATCAAAAATGAGGAGGCGCCTGTTCTGATATTGTTTAATCCCAAAAGAGGGGTATTATACCATTCGCAGATGCGCCTCTTACCGTCTTTCCTCTTTATTTCAAGTGTGTCATAGCTAGACTGATTTGATTCAAATAGGCTATTCCAGTCGCTTGTTGAGTCTCCATCAACAGATTCAACAGATGGGAAAAGGTCCTTGATATGTTTGTTAAGCGCCTCGTCTTTCGTATAGCCAAACAGTGATTCAGCACTTGGATTCCACTGCGTTATAACCCCGTCCTGCGTCCACTCAATGGCGGCAAGCGGCGTTTCATGAATGTGATGGGATAGTTTTTGCTCAGATTTTTTCCATCTTTCCTCTCTGCTTGAACTTTTAAATCTAAGTGTAATATTTTGTAGGATAACTTTATTAATGTGCTTGGAAAGACTGAGAAGAAGAATCAACAATAACCCGACCAGTAAGCCAGGTGACCAACCAGTTTGTTCGGCATTTATGATAAAACGGAAACTAATCGGCGCGAGAGTCAGGAACAGAAATCCACTTGCGATTGTATTTATTGCAGATTGCGATGATATACCGACTGCTGCAATCCCGATAAGAAGAAAACCTATCATGGTTTGATAAGCAAAGTTCTCTTCGGGAAATAGAAATATTGCAATGCTTCCCCATGTAAATGCCGCCATCAAAGTGCTTGCAGCATAACGAAACCTCCAGGTTTTCAGGTTTCCGGAAATTGGCAGGGATTTGAAATACCTCTTGTAGATCAGCCACCTGATGAGTACGATGATGTTCATCGAACATACCCACGCTACTACCGTCGTTCTATTGCTGAAATCCCATAAAAGAAACGCTGTTAGAATAGTGGCGATAATAGTTGCAAGCAGTGAATTAGGCAGACTCTCAAAGAGGATCTTTAATTGCTCTTGCGCGATCAGATCTCCGCTGTTTTCAGCAGATTCAGTCTCATGTTTATAGGGCTTTGTATTGTTCATTCATTCTTGCCATACATAGATGACTTCAGCCTTGTTTCCAGGTTTTTCATATTTGATCGATTCGCAGAGGCCTTGAATAAGCTGGATTCCCCGACCACTGAGTTTTAATGATGCAGACTCATCTGTTGACTGCCTGTTTGAAAAGTTGAAACCAATACCGCTATCTTCAATTTGTATTACCATCTTTCCACCCTGTTCAAACGGGTGAATGTGCAAGCCTATTCTGATGAAACCGTCTTTGAGTTCGTTTAAAAGCCGCTCTCTCTCTTCGAAGTAGCGGGTAAATCCTTCTGGTCCTGTTTTTATATTCGAGTCCAGGCCAAGCACGCCATGGTCCAGGGCATTGACAAAAAGTTCTGTCAGGATAGTGAAGAGTGGGCGTCTATGTTCGTGAAGACCAATCATCTCCTGTATGTAGTTGATAAGCATTGGGACTGGGTCTGCCTGCCTCAGTTGGCTGCCACGAAGCGTGATATGAAATTCCACGCTGTTTGATTCATGTTCCTGAGAAGGGTTGTCTGACGTCTGTTTTATATTGTCGTTATGTAGACTGTTGAGATCCCATGCAGGAAGCAGTTCCGGTATAAGAGGTATCTCGGCAAGGCTTATGTCGTCATCCTGAGGAGCATCCAGACAAAAATCTTCCAGGATGCGGGAAACGGTATTTAGGATGTAGTCGTCGTCATAACTATGGGTGATTGAATTTTCCAGTCTTTCTATTCCAAAATATTCACCATCATGATTCCTTGCCTCTGAAACGCCGTCAGTTGCCAAAAGCACATGGTCATTATATTGGGTTCTTATGTGCACCGCCGCATCGTGAAAACTGATTTCGGATGTGATCCCCAGTGGAAGGCTGCGAGAGGAAATGCGATGTTTGATAACCCTGGTCTTTCCGTCGAGTAGAAAAAAATCCGGCATGCCGCAATTGAAGGCGGTGACCTGGTCCAGGGTATTGCTTATCTTGACGAACTGGGCAGCCAGAAACATTCCAGTCGGCAGAAGAGTGTTGAGTTTATTGTTAATGCCTTGAAGGATTTGTTGTGGAGAAAAACCTTTTGCCGTCATCGATCGGAAAACTTCCGATGCTGGCAGCGCGCCAAGGGCAGCGGCCAGGCCATGGCCAGTAAAATCGCCCATGAGTACGTGCAGGTCATGGGATGGAGCATAGGCAGTCAGCAGGATATCACCACTGAAAATGCTTGCTGGGCGTACGAGTTGACGTATGTGGTCGAGTGCTACGTTTCCGGCAATAACAGCACCGCTGAAGACTTCTTCGGCAATCTCTTCATCCCGATGCATTCGGCTGTAAAGAGTGATGACGTCGTGATGAAGCTCTTGAATACGCTCCATAGCTTTGATTTTGGCAGCGAGTACTGTATGGCTGAACGGTTTCGTCAGAAAATCATCCCCTCCGACCTCGATACAACGTGAGAGTGCTGATTCGTCCGTCATGGCAGTAAGGAATATTACCGGAATGAACTTTTCACCAGCAGCCTCTTTAATTTTTTCGGTGGCGATATAGCCGTCCATAACCGGCATCATGATATCCATGAACACCATGTCGATTGACTCTATCTCGAAAAGTTCAACGGCCTCTGCCCCATTCTCAGCCATAGATACTTCATAGCCGAGTTTCTTCAACAAAGCCTTCAGAATTACCCTATTGGATAGTTCATCGTCCGCGATTAAGGCCCGGCCAATGGCTTTGCTTGTCTGAAGTTTTGTTTGTGTCGCTGACATGGTTTTTTGAAATCTGCCAATTTTTAGTGTTGTGGTTGTTCTCAAAACTGTAGCGGCAGCGTAAAGGGAAACTTAATCCTTGACGGAAAACTATTTGAACAGGATGATTCTGTCATCATAAGTTGCTGGGCGACCTGAGATTCAGATGCAAAGCCAGTCTTTAGCAATATCTTATCTTACTGATAATTCAGTAGAAATATCATTATTAGGAGACTGGTGCCTGACTTGTGAAGTCGTAACGTGGCAGTCATTCCAGGCGCAGTTCGAGCAGTATCCAGAGCCGCCCGAGAAAATAGATTTTGTCAGTTCAGACCTTGAGAACTGGGACAGCAAACTGTTGCTGTTCCTGGTTAAATTAGACGCTTATGCTCAGTCCCGGCATATACACGTCAATTGGGACGGCCTGCCGGATGGGGCGAAAGGACTTTTACGCTTGGCCACGGAGGTGCCTGAGAGAAGCGGTGCCCGCAGACGGACAAGGACCAGATCATTGGTGTATCGCCTGGGAACATGGGCGATGGGTGGGGTTGAAGAGCTTACCGGTTTAGCCACATTTCTGGGTGAGTGGCTGCTTTCTATCGGCAGATTCTTTACCGGCAGAGCGAGCTTTAGGTGGGTTGATTTCAACCGTTTTCTTCAGTCTGCCGGTGCTGGTGCACTGCCTATCGTTGGCGTAATCAGCCTGCTGGTGGGTGCTGTGCTTGGGTTTGTCGGGGCCGTTCAATTGCAGATGTTTGGGGCCCAGATCTACGTTGCCGACCTTGTGGGGCTTGGTGTCGTCAGAGAGATGGGGGCGATGATGACGGCTATCATCATGGCTGGCCGCACCGGATCGGCCTACGCGGCCCAGTTGGGCACCATGCAGGTGAATGAGGAGATAGACGCACTGCGTACCATGGGGATCTCACCGATGGATTTTCTGGTATTGCCCCGCACCCTGGCCCTGATTTTGATGTTGCCGCTGCTCTGCCTCTGGTCGGATGCTCTGGGTATCCTGGGTGGATTGCTGGTAGGTATTTCGGTATTGGATATCGCATTGCTGGAGTATTTACAGCAGACCAAAGAGGCTATCAGCCTCTCCGATATCGCCACCGGACTCATAAAAAGCCTGATTTTTGCTGTTGTAGTCTCCCTGGCAGGATGCCTGCGGGGATTACAGAGCGGACGTAATTCAGCAGCTGTGGGCAATGCGACCACCTCTGCCATGGTGACGGCAATTCTTCTGATCGTCATCTGGGATGCGCTTACAACCATCATTTTCAACCGTCTGGGGATATGAATCATGGCGAATGCTGCCCAGGTTGAGATAGGAAACCGCTCGGGACTGGCGCATATCGAAGTGCGTGGAATGACCATGGCATATGGTGATTTTCTGATTCAGAAAGATCTGAATTTTACTATAAATCAAGGAGATATTTTTATTATTATGGGTGGCAGCGGCTGCGGGAAAAGTACGCTTCTGCGCCATTTGGTCGGCCTGCATCCCCCCGCCGTCGGGGAGGTGCTCTATCAGGGAAGCTCATTCTGGCAGTTGGCGCCGAATGAGCGGAATGCGTTAATGCGAAGGATGGGTGTGCTCTATCAGAGTGGGGCCTTGTGGACCGCCATGACACTGGCTGAAAATATCGCTTTGCCACTGGAAGAGTACACGTCGCTCATGCCCGCAGAGGTCAATGAGCTTGTTTCATACAAACTTTCTCTGGTAGGGCTGAAAGGCTTTGAAGACTACTATCCTTCCGAGATCAGCGGTGGCATGCAGAAACGGGCGGCCCTTGCCAGGGCGATGGCACTGGATCCTGAGACTCTTTTTTTCGATGAGCCATCAGCCGGTCTGGATCCTGTCAGTGCGCACCTGCTCGATGATCTCATTCTTGAATTGCGGGATAGTCTGGGCGCAACCATCGTGATCGTGACTCACGAACTGGCCAGTATCTTTGCCGTTGGCAATAACTCGGTCTTTCTGGATGCGGCGAGCAAAACAATGATCGCGGAGGGGGATCCCAAGCGGTTACTGGCGGAGACGGATAACCCCATCGTGAGGAAATTTCTTACCCGTGGTGAAGAGGGATATCCATGAGTGAATTTTCAGTGGGAAAAGCCAATGCCCTATATCTAAACGGGTTTGGACAGAGGAACTGCCGTCAATGACCGTAAAAGCCAATCCATCCATTATCGGGATGTTTGTGCTCAGTGCGCTGGCATTGGGTATTCTTGCCATTTTCTATCTTGGCGATGCCGGCCTGAATGAAGAGAAGCCCCGGCTTATCCTGTTTTTTGAGGGGGATGTCAAAGGGCTAGATGTGGGTTCGCCTGTGACTTTGCGGGGAGTACGGATCGGCCAGGTGGAGGATATAGCTGTTGTTTTCGACAGTAAAGACCTCTCATTCGATATACCCGTCATTATCAGTGTCACACGATCCAAGCTGGGTTTTGAAACAGGAATGGAGAGAGAAAAAGATGGTGCGCTGCTGGATAGTCTGATCAAGCAGGGCCTGAGGGCACGTCTGAATATTCAGAGTCTGGTGACTGGGAAGCTGGAGGTCGAATTGGGATTTCATCCCAATAGCGAGGTAAAAATGCGGGGTTTGAGCAGGGAGTATCCTGAGATACCGACCATACCTTCGAATATGGAGAAGATTGCCAGGGTCCTGGAGGATCTTCCGCTCGAACGAATCGCCAAACGAACCGAAGAGATCCTGGTTGGAATCGATAAGCTTGTAAATGATCCGGATTTGCCGAAGATGCTTGTCCATCTTGCTTCGGCCATAAAAAGATTCGATAGTCTCGCCCGGAAACTCGAAACCTCAGCCCCGGACCTGACCCGCCGGTCTGTGATCATGATCGACGAGGCCCGCAAACTGGTGGAACAGTTGCAGACGCAGTTTGAACCTCTTATTGGGGAGTGGACTCGTGTGGCCCGGGATTCCCGAACTATGATCGATAGGATGGACAAAAAAGTTGACCATGCGGTGGAGCGTTGGGACGAGACACTTCTCACTGGGGAGCAGGCCTTCTCCCAGTTCAGCATGACCCTGTTATCCGCTGAATCGGTAGTGGCGGAGGATTCGCCTGTTTTGCAGGATGTCAGCGTTGCGTTGCGAGAACTGGCGGCTGCCACGCGTTCGATCCGCATTATGGCGGAGTATCTTGAACGCCACCCCGAGGCATTGATCAGAGGAAAGCAGTGATGAAACCCCTATGGAAATACGCTGTGGCGTTGCTGACTATTACTTCGATGCTTCACCTGGCCGGTTGTGCCAGCCCATCTCAGCCAACCCGGTTCTATCGTTTGAATGCGGCGGTGGATTTAGCGGCTACGGCTGAAACCGCTCAGGTGCGGTTACCCGAAGTTGGGCTGGGCCCGGTTCATCTCTCCAGCTATCTCGATCGTCCACAGATCGTCAATCGGACGGGATTATACCGATTGCAGTTGAACGAGTTTGACCAATGGGCGGGAACCCTGCAGGAAAATATCATCCAGGTGCTGGTCGATCATCTCTCCGGATCGTTAGGAGAGAACCGGGTGGTTGCCTACCCATGGCACGGTTCCCTGAAGCCCAATTATGAAATTTCGCTCTATTTCAGCCGATTCGATGCGGTGGACGGTTTGCAAGTGATCCTGCAAGCGCGCTGGATGCTGCTGGATAGGGCAAAGGGCAAGGTGCTCGATACACGGCAGGTAACAATTTCTGAGCCGATCGAGGGGGCGGAACCCGAGGCCATTGTTGCAGCAGGGAGTCGCGCGCTGGAGAAGCTCTCCATACGACTTGAAGCGTTGCTGAGAAAGCAGCTGTAAGATTGGATTGCCGTGATGAACCCTGGTAGTCAATCTACTGACTTCTATCTAAATTCCCGCTCCTACGAGCAATAATCGGATACTGTCAGCTCGACGTGCTCACAGGCTCTTGCTTCGGTTGGGATTCGACCTCTCCATCGACAGGTGTTCCGTCTTCGACAGGCTCAGGTTCAGTGGGGAGTTCGTAACGACTTGCCAGAAAAAGCACCCCGATGATGGGATGGTCGAGATAGTGGATCTCTCCACTGCGCATTCTGCGCTGTGACTGCATTCGAAAGGTGCGAAAAGCGGGGCGAAACTCTAAGCTGTTACCCGTCATTCCATCTTTCGTCTCCCACCGCCGCAGTAGCAGATCAGTATCAAGGTGTAGATAGCGTTTGACGCCGACTCTGATCGTGCCCTCCAGTTTTAGGGGCTCATCAATGGTCGCTTGAGGGTTTGAAGACCTGGGCAACTCCAGGAGCAGTTGTTGGGATTGGTCGGGCTCGATAACCTGCTGACGCCAGGCGACATGCAACAGTGGTTTGTAATTTCGGGATCTGGAGAGGTGTTGATGCTGTTCACTGAGCTGCCATTCAGACTCGGCAAGTGGTCTAAAAGGTTCAGGTGCTGTTGCTGCTGCTGTTTCGATTGGTTCCCGTAGCCCGATTCCCGGAGCCTGGGCTTCAGTTAGTGGTATGGCATTCAGCCGTGATGGCGTACCTGGGTCTTCCGGCCAGAACTCAGTGGAGCCGGCGCCGGCGCTGATACGTTCAAATATCAGAATCTCAAACTGGTACCAGGGTGGTGCTTCCTCTTCCGGCTGTTCTTCAGCGGTAGCAATCGTTCCGGCCAGGCTCAGGATGAGCGCTACAGGCAACCAATATTTGTGTCTATTCTGCACTTTCCAACTCATATTGTTTTCTTAAGACTTGCCAGTCTAGCCTATCAGTCTATCGATCAGGACATCTATTTCGTTCACGCGTTCGATTGGGTCGGGCATATCCTGGATATACCTGAGTTTATCGCCACCATCCATTTTATACATCTGGGGACGGGTTTGGATCAGGCGGATCAGGTTTGCCGGATCGATCTTGGGATCTGAATCAAATAGCATACGCGCCCCTTTGGGGCCCCCTTCGATCTTGCGGATACCCAAAGGGTGGACCCGTAGTTTGAGTTCGGTGATTGCAAAAAGATTCTTGGCCGTTTGAGGCAGCAGGCCGAAGCGGTCGATCATCTCGACCTGTAGTTCGCGTAGTTCGTCATGGGTCGCAGCGCTGGCGATCCGCTTATAGAGCACCAAACGGCTGTGCACATCCGGCAGATAGTCTTCCGGCAACAGCGCGGCAATGCCCAGCTCAATCTCGGTGCCGTGGTCGAGGGGGCGGTCGAGTGTCGGCTGCTCACCCGCCTTGAGTGCCTTCACTGCCCGTTCCAGTAGTTCGGAGTAGAGGGTGAAACCGATCTCGTTGATCTGGCCGCTCTGTTCGTCACCGAGCAGCTCTCCGGCGCCGCGGATCTCCATGTCATGGGTGGATAGGGTGAAACCGGCTCCCAGGTCTTCCAGGGATTCGATCGCCTCCAGCCGCTTCTTTGCATCGGCGGTCATCACCCCGGCGGGCGGAGTCAGCAGATAGGCGTAAGCACGGTGGTGGGAGCGCCCGACCCGGCCGCGAATCTGATGCAGTTGGGCCAGTCCGAGTTTGTCCGCCCGGTTTATGATCATTGTATTGGCGGTGGGGACGTCGATGCCGCTCTCTATGATGGTGGTGCAGACCAGCAGATTGAAGCGTTGGTGGTAGAAGTCACGCATGATGCCTTCCAGTTCGCGCTCACGCATCTGGCCGTGAGCCACCTGCAGGCGGACGCCGGGCAGTAGTCTCTCAAGCCGTTCCGCCATATTTTCGATGGTGCTGACCTCGTTGTGCAGGAAGTAGATCTGACCGCCGCGCTTCAGCTCGCGCTGACAGGCCTCGGTAATCAATGCGTCGTTCCACTGACTGACGAAGGTTTTGATCGGATGGCGCAGGGCAGGAGGGGTGGCGATGATCGAGAGATCGCGCATTCCCGCCATCGCCATGTTGAGGGTTCGGGGGATCGGGGTGGCAGTCAGTGTCAGCAGGTCCACCTCACTGCGAAGGGCCTTGAGCTTCTCCTTGTGGCGCACGCCGAAACGGTGCTCCTCGTCGATGATCACCAGCCCGAGGTCTTTGAACTTGATGCCCTCGGAGAGCAGTTTGTGAGTGCCGACAACGATGTCGAGAGTGCCGTCGGCCAGTCCGTCGATGACCTTCTGTTGCTGTTTTCCGGTGCGGAAGCGGGAGAGACTCTCGACCTTGACGGGCCAGTCGGCAAAGCGGTCGGAAAAGTTTTGATAGTGCTGCTGGGCGAGCAGGGTGGTAGGCACCAGCACCACCACCTGTTTGTTGCCTTGGGTGGCCATGAAGGCGGCGCGCATGGCGACCTCGGTCTTGCCGAAGCCCACATCTCCGCAGACGACCCGGTCCATGGGTTGAGGTGAGGCCATGTCTTCCAGCACCGAGTCGATGGTCTGCTGTTGGTCCGGCGTCGTTTCGAACTCAAAGGTGGCGCTGAAGCTCTGATATTCGTCAGCAGGTTCAGGGAAGGCAACGCCCTGGCGTGCGGCACGGCGGGCATAGATCTCCAGCAACTCTGCGGCGACATCCCGAACCTGTTTGGCGGCCTTGCGCTTTGTCTTCTCCCACTGCTCTCCGCCGAGGCGGTGGAGGGGGGCGTTGTCGGGTGATGCGCCCGCATATCGGCTGATCAGGTGAAGTGAAGCGACCGGTACATAGAGCTTATCGCCTTTGGCGTACTCCAGGGTTAGAAACTCGGTCGCGAGACCGCTGACCTCGATGGTCTGCAGTCCCAGATAGCGGCCGACGCCGTGATCCTCATGCACCACAGGTGCGCCGATATGGAGTTCCGTCAGGTTGCGTACGATCTGGTCCGGGTCGCGGGTCGCCTTCTGCCGCCGTCGTGTCTGCCGCACCTGCTCACCGTAGAGTTGAGTCTCGGTGATCAGGGTGATACCGCTCTCCTGCAACCAAAGCCCCTGTTCAATGGGAGCAACGGTCAGGGCGACAGGGGTTTTTTCATCGATAAATGACTGCCAACCATCCACCACTATGGGTTTGATGCCGAAATCCCGCAACGTACCCAATAACATCTCCCGTCTTCCCGCACTCTCTGCCACGAAGAGTGTGTGGCCATTGTTGGAGGAGAGGAAGTCCTGCAGCAGTGCTGCCGGACGTTGGGCTCGTGCCTGTATGCCCAGGGGAGGGGGAAGTTGGGTGGCGAAGTTGGCGAATCCCGCATAACCTTTTTTTCGGCTGGAGATTTCGTGTCTCTGCACCGAAACCCCCGCCGGAGACTTCATGCGGGAGACCAGTTCATCCGTGGAGAGGTAGATTTTTTCTGGTGGCAGCAGTGGCCGTTCCAGATCGTGTTTCCTCTCATCGTAACGGCCTTTGACCTGCTCAAAAAAGCTGTCCGCCTGCTCCCGGATGTCCTCGGTCTGGATGAGTAGATGATTCTCCGGCAGGTAATCGAAGAGCGTGTTTGTGGTCTCGAAAAAGAGGGGAAGATAGTATTCAAGACCGCTGGGAACCTGCCCTTCCGAGACGTCGCTGTAGATCAGGCTGCGTTGCAGGTCACCTTCAAACTGATTGCGGTAGTTGCGGCGAAAGAGAGAGATGCCCGCTTCATCCAGGGGAAACTCACGGGCCGGTAACATTCTGATCTGATTGATCTTTTCCAGTGAACGCTGGGTCTCCGGATCAAAGGTGCGGATGCTGTCCACTTCGTCGTCGAATAGGTCGATCCTGAAGGGCACTGGGTTGCCCATGGGAAATACATCCAGCAGTGAACCGCGAACTGCAAACTCGCCATGGGCGAGTACCTGAGAGACACATTGATAACCACTTCTCTCCAGGCGCTGGCGTGTCCTATCCAGATTGAGTTGTTGTCCCAAGTCCACGATCAGGGAGTGGTGGTCGAGAAACGCCTTCGGGCAGAGACGTTGCATCAGCGTGGCGATCGGCACCAGCAGAATGCATTGCTCCATCTGTGGCAGACGCGAGAGGGAGAGTAGTCGCTGCGAGATCAACTCCGGGAGCGGGGAGAAGAGATCATAGGGCAGTGTTTCCCAATCGGGGAAACTGAGCACGGGCAGTTTATCGTCTCCAAGGAAAAAAACGAGTTCCGCTTCAAGTTGCGCTGCCCTTTGCACCGTATCCACGGCGACCAGTACGACACCATTAAAAGCCCGTGCGGCGTTGGCGATGGCGAGCGCAGAACTGCCCCCATAGAGCTGCCCCCACTGCAGCTGTTCACCTGGCTTGGCCGGCAGCGTGGGATTAAAGAGGGCATGGCTATTGTCTTGTGCTACGGGCATCTGGAAGGGCGCTGAAAAAAGCAAAATTATCTCATACCCCGGAGGATGGGTCAGGGGAAGTTTTTTCTGTTGCTATTACGGTAATCCCTTAGGATATGGAGGAAAACTTGATTTACGTCAATGATATTTACCGGCATCAATGTGAGGATCTCTGACGCGACTAAAGATAAGAAAAAAATACGGATTTCGCGCAGCATGCGAGACCATGTAGTCCCTTGACTGCAGTATCACAAAGGGTTGGATGGGGTAGCAGTTCTCCCTGCCTTATTATTCTAAAAATTCACGGTTGACCGGGATGAGGTGTGTCCAATTACCTCTGACCCTGTTTTTGGATAGCAGTTCCCTCTCTCTGGGAGTTGGGATATCACGCTGTTTTTATAGTTCTGATTCTTTCGCGTTCCTGATCAGGTTTCCGGCTACCGGAGTCGGAACTTTAAATACCGCATATTGAAGGAGACTACAAATGCGAAAATGGTGGCTAATGGGGATTGGCGCCGCACTGTTGTTAACCCAAGGGTTTGCAATGGCTGCGGTCAAAGCTCCACCAAAACAAATGTCAGAAGAGACCAAAGAGTGCGTTAAGTGCCATAAGAAAAACAACCCCGGGTTGGTTCAGATGTGGGGTTCAAGCCGTCACTACGGTGCCAATGTCGGTTGCTATGAATGTCATGCAGCCGATCCGAAAGACGTGGATGCCTATATTCACGACGATAAGAAGGTCAAGAAACACATCTCCATCATCGTTTCTCCGAAAGACTGTGCAAACTGTCACGAGAACGAATACAAGGAAATGACCAAGTCTCACCACGCTGACGCGGGTAAGATCATGGGCTCCCTGGACAACCTGCTGGCCGAAGTTATCGAAGGCGATAGCGGCATGGTTACTCCCGGATTCCCTGACGGCATCTCCGCTGCGGCCGTCAACGGTTGCTGGCAGTGCCACGGTTCCACCGTGAAGATGGTAGCTGGCGAGCCTGGCATGCTGGATCCGGCCACCTGGCCGAACACCGGCATCGGCCGGATCAACCCGGACGGTTCCAAGGGCACCTGTGCTGCATGTCACTCCCGTCACACCTTCTCCGTTGCCCAGGCTCGCCAGCCTGAGAACTGCGGTAAGTGCCACATGGGTCCTGACCATCCGCAGATCGAGATCTTCAACGAGTCCAAACATGGTATCGCCTATCGCGCCAACCGCGAAAAGATGAACCTGGAAAGCTCGAAGTGGATCCCGGGTGAGGATTACTACCATGCTCCCACCTGCGCCACCTGCCACATGAGCGAAACCCGCAAACAGAAAGTCACCCATGATGTTGGTGACCGTCTGAGTTGGAACAACCGTCCTCCTGTCTCCAAGAAGCAGGGCTGGGTTGAAGGCTCAATGGGTTGGGAAGAGCGTCGTGACAACATGAAGGATGTCTGCCAGTCCTGTCACGAGGAAAACTGGGTCGAGAACTGGTACATCCAGTACGACGGCTTGGTTGAACTCTACAACCGCAAGTATGGTAGGCCTGGTGTGAAACTGATGAAGGCTGCCAAGCCGCTGATGAAAGGACCGAAGTTCTCTCACAAGCTTGACTTCATCTGGTTCGAACTGTGGCACCATGAAGGTCGTCGCGCTCGTATGGCGGCTTCCATGATGGGTCCGGACATCACTCACTGGGAAGGCACTTACGATCTGGGTAAGAACTTCTACATCGAGATGGTGCCTGAGCTGCGCGAGCTGATTGAACACGGCATGCATGGAAGTGCGGATGACGTAAAGGCAGCAAAGAACCTTCAGAGGGTCCTGTCTGAAGTACTGAACCACGATTCGCACAAGTGGTTCCTCGGTAAAGAAAATCCGAAGAAAGCTGCAGAACGCAAGAAGCGTCAGGCTGACTTCAAAGCTCGTTATAAAAAGCACTAAGCAAGTAACAGCTAGAACGACTTTCTAGTTCGATTAAACCCCCCACCTTCGGGTGGGGGGTTTTTTTATGCCTGTTTACCAGGAAGAAATCACTTCAGGCATCGGCCTGAAGCTTAATAGGATGGATTATTTGCTCATCGCTGAAGCTTACTCTCGGTGAGGTCTGGCGGCAACGGAAAACAAGCAGCAAAGGGATAAAGTGGCGACTTAATCGTAATAGACAGCTTGGAGATAACAGTCCGCAAATACACGCAAATGAGAAGAATAAACAGAGGGTGTTTGGTAACTCTTTTCTTCACGTAGCGGCGTTGCGTGAGGCAAGTCTTACTCTTGGTCTGGTTCGGCACAGAGCACCTGAATTGACGGTTCCCGCACAAAAAAAAGCACTAAGCAGGAGGACTCGCGCAACGTCGCTACGGCGCAACGCAGCAAGAGAAAGATCGCGTGTGAGTTGAACTGTCGATGTTATGCAACGCTGGAGAGAACAAGGGAACCAACCTGTTAGTGGCCTGAACCTATGCAATCACCCGCGTCTTGTTCCCAACCAAAGGATGGTCACTCCGGAGCCTCCCAGCCCAACACCTTGCCCTCATCGAACCAGACGAAACTATGCAGCTTGGAACTTGGATGGTAGTACCAAGTGGTGAAAATCTGCTCTTCGACACGACCAGGCTTTCCCAGCAGCCTCTGCACCTCATCACTGCTCATTTCTTTCTTGATGCGTCTCCATATCACAGGGTCTTTCCAACGCCCCTTGGCATTGGTTTCCTCCAGCAGTTGCTCAATTGTCGCCACCCGTTTCTCAAGGTCAGTGACTCTCTGTTGCAGACTGGACTCATCTGCGAACACCGGGAGGGTACAAATCAATACGGCAGCGACCATTGCAGTCAGTGTTTTCATATCGTGGAGATCTCGAATCGATTGAAAATATCGCATCTCAGATGCAGACAGTCCGTCCCTGGACAGGACTCAGGATGAACAATAAACCGGCAGCCGTAGATGGCCGACGGCCATCACTTCTTGGGATCGATGGGAGGGTGTGCGCCAGCAGCTGGCACGCCATGATCCGCAGGCATCACATTCTTGCCCTGATGCATTTCTTCCACCATGTTCCTGTCAGCGATCTTCTGCTTGATGGCGATCTTGTATTCCTTCGCAAGCTTGTTCTCAGGGTCAAGCTCCAGGGCCTGATCCAACATGGCAACAGCGTATTCAAAAGCACCGGAATGCTCATAGAGAAAGGCCAGGGTGACAAACAGCTTTGGATCCTCTGGGGAGAGGGTGATTGCGTCCTGCATGGTGCGGATTCCATTACTGTAGTCTTGCTTTAACACATAGACTCCCATCAGTTTACGGTGAGCTTCCAGTGATTTGGGATCGTTCGCTATGACTTTTTTCAGGATTGCTGCAGATTGATCCAGCAGCTCGGCTTTCTTGGGGGAGTCCATATCCAACGGAAGTGCTTGGGAATAGAGCTTCACTGCTTCCGAAATTTCTGCATTTTTTTCAGGGTTTTCAGCAGAGGCAGTAGCTGCTTGAGAGAGTGTCAGGGTTAGTGCAATTAGTGTGTGCGCAATGATTCCATAGATCGTTTTCATTACTTTCCTCCTATGCGAGCCTCTTAAATACGGGCTTTGGTTGAATCTGAAAACTGAGTCTATACTAATTGCCGAATGGTGTCCGTTCAAGAATACTGATGTACTGACTAATCCGCGAGTTGAGAATCGGGACAGCAGACGGAGTTACGGCCCTGAAGCTGATGTTCAGGGCCGTTTTATAAGCTACAGAAGATCGTATTATCAATGACCAGAGCTGGATTTGCTTTCCTGCTTCAGCTGTTGCTGGATATTCGCGGGTACCGCCTCATAGTGGCTGAACTCGATGCTATAGTTGCCCTCTCCGCCGGTGATCGCCTTCAGTTCGGTACCATAGCTCTGTAGTTCCGCGAGCGGTACCTCGCCTTTAATGATGATTTGATTATTTCTGCCGCTGTCGGTGCCGCTGATATGTCCCCTTTTCCCGGACAGATCACCGGACAGATCACCCATGAATGCGCCTGGTGTTGTGATCGAGATATTGACAATAGGCTCCAAAACGACCGGTGTAGCCTGTTCAACCGCAGCGATAAAAGCCTTCTTTCCCGCAGTGGAGAAGGCGATCTCTTTGGAATCCACAGCGTGGTATTTTCCATCATAGACGGTCACCCGGATATCCTGCATGGGAAAACCTGCGATGGCGCCTTCATTGATTGCCTGCTGCACCCCTTTTTCAATTGCAGGAATGAACTGTCCTGGGATGGCGCCGCCAACCACTTTGTTGACAAACTCAAACCCACTGCCTCGCTCCATGGGTTCGATACGCAAAAATACTTCACCGAACTGTCCGGCGCCACCAGTCTGTTTTTTGTGCCGATGCTGACCTTCTGCAGGACGGGTGATGGTTTCCCTGTAGGCAATGCTGGGCAGATGGGTATCAACGTCCACGTGGTATTGGTTGTGCAGTCTTTCCAACAATACCTTCAAGTGCAGATCCCCGAGTCCCCGCATGATGGTTTCGTTGAGAGTGGTATTGTGCTCGACATGAAAGCATGGATCTTCATCCTCAAGTTTGTGCAGGGCGTCACTCAACTTCTGTTCATCCCCACGCTTGGAGGGGCTGATAGCCAAGCCAAACAGCGGCAGGGGACATTCAATTGAGCGGAGGTGAAAATGGTCCTCGTCGTGCGAGTCATGTATGACTGCATCGAAATGGATATCGTCGATCCTGGCGACCGCACAGATATCGCCGGGGATGGCTCTCTCCATCTCACTCTGTTCTTTGCCCAGCAGGCGCAGCAGATGGTTCGCCCTAAATGGTTTCCGGGCGTTGCCGACGAATAGCTGGCTGTTGGGTTGCAGGGTGCCCTGATGAACCCTGAATATCCCCAATTTTCCACGAAAGGGATCGTTAATGATTTTGAAGACATGGGCCAGTGCATGCTTTCCCTGGTCGGTTGAGACCTCGACGGGGGCCATATCTGCGTCTTCACCCTTCATGAATTCTGGTGGATTGCCTTCGGTTGGATCGGGCATCAGTCGTGCGAAGAACTCCAGCAGTGCATCAATCCCGGCTCCATTTTGCGCTGAGACAAAACAGACTGGGATCAGGTGGTCTTCGCGCAGTGCTTTTTCGAAAGGGTCGTGCAACTGCTCAGGGGCCAGCTCTTCTCCCTGTTCGAGATAGAGCTCCATCAATGCCTCGTCGACTTCAACGACCTGGTCGATGATGCGGCTGTGAGCCTCTGCAACAGACGAGAAGTCCGTGGTTTCCCCTCCCGGCTGAAAGAAGCAGTCGATCACCTTGGAACCATTCCCGGCCGGCAGATTGATAGGCAGGCAGTTGTCGCCAAATATCTCTCTAAAGCTCTCCATCAAGGCTTCATAATCGACATCGTCCTGATCAATTTTATTGACGATGATGATACGGCAGAGATTGCGTCTTTTAGCGGCTTCCATCATGCGCAGACTGATTGATTCGATACCGTTGCTGCCGTTGATCACGACTCCGGCAGTCTCCACCGCAGGCAGGATGCTGATGCTGCGCCCGATAAAATCGGTATATCCAGGGGTGTCAATAATATTGACCTGTTTGCCTGCACTGTTTAAATGAGTGATAGCAATGTCAAGAGAGTGCTGAAATGATTTCTCCTGTTCATCATAGTCACAGACGGTGTCCCCTCGTTCGACACTGCCGGCGCTGCTGATGGCACCGGATTTCAGCAGGAGTGATTCGATAAGTGTTGTTTTTCCTGATCCTGCATGCCCGACAAAAGCGATATTGCGGATGTCATGGGTGGCGTAGTTGGCCATGGTACCTCCTGTCAAAATATTCAAGGGTCTGATCCTACCCCCTATAATGAAGGAACCTCTGATCTATTCGTGAACTCGCATCTTGAAGCCATAATCCGCCGCTTTTTCGTTGTTAATCTTCGCAATAGCCAGCTATTACGTACGATTAACGCCTTAAATCGACGAATTTTGATCTCCAATCCGCTTCGCTCAGAATAGATCAGAGGTTCCTGAAGATTGCAAGAGTATACCAACGGGCCAGGGCCACCGCATTAAAATCAGCTTGAAAACACCACCTTAGTGCGGTAACGGTCATTCCACGCAGCTTTTCTCTTTTTCTTAGCGAGACTGAGTGAAGAGGACTC
>JAESPE010000250.1 GCA_016756835.1 gamma proteobacterium endosymbiont of Lamellibrachia anaximandri
CAAAGCAAAACTGACTACCAGAAAAGCGTACGGATTTCGGACCTACCATGCTGCTGAAATTGCTTTATATCACGCGCTTGGGGCGTTACCCGTACCGGAAACTACCCACGAATTTTTCTGAGGAGGCAAAAGTTTGAGTTCTTCCTCGAGCAGGCGTAAATGGCGTGTTATTGCCATACCTGTTCCTTTGGATGTTTCCTCGATTCTTTTTGAGTCTATGGAGTCGAATAGGTCGACAACATAAAATGAAGAGAGCAGAAAAAATATTGCCAGAGGAAGTAGTGCTGAAAGCATGAACGAGAGAAAGAATCTTCTCGCTACCCGGCTTTGGAAATAGTGTCGTTTTAATTCCATTCAGGGATGCTCTTTAATATTCGGATGCTACTCCAATGAAGCTTCCATTACTTGCCCTTACAATGTCATCCCAACTGTGGCGCGCAGTTAGAGGAGGGCGGCTTTCTCCGTCCGGCCCCATGCTATAGATATCAAAGTCAGTGTTCAGTGGTACAAGATTCCTGTCTTTGCGCACGCTTCCCCTGATTCTGTTTCCACCGTCGGCAATGTTGAGATATTGGTAGGGGTTTCCCCATGGATCCAATTCAATGTCGCTTTCTATCTCTTCCAGAGTTTGTGGGTATCTGCCTTCTGATAGGAAGAAAAGTCGCGCGCTTTGATCGAGGAGTTTTATATCTCTTATCGCTATGACGTATCCAGACTCTTCCTTGAATCCCTCCAGCATGGGTATGGTGATTGCCGTGACAAGTGCGAAAATTGCAATTGCAATGAGAAGCTCGATCAGCGTTATCCCAAGTTTATGGAGTTTTCTCTTATAGCTGCTTGATGGTGATATGGATTGATCCAGTGGTTTTTGCATCTGGTATTAATTGGATTTGTTGATATTTTAAGTATTTATAATGTCACTGAAGTTTATATCTATGTTGCGCATAGTAATAGGCAGGGCCACCGCATTAAAACCTGTTTAAATGCAATGAACTAGGCGATCATTACGAGAAACAACATCAGGAGTTTCTCATGACCGCCAGCATAGTAGAGCAT
>JAESPE010000251.1 GCA_016756835.1 gamma proteobacterium endosymbiont of Lamellibrachia anaximandri
GTGCTGCCCGTCGCCGTAAGAGCTAAGCAATACCTCTAGGCTTTTAGCGATCTGAACAAACCCCGCTTCGGCGGGGTTTGTTTTGCCTGGAAGAAAAGTAGAGGTGTGTTGTTTCGCTGCTGAGGCGCAAGGGCAGATGAGAAGTCAGCTTATGTCTTGTTTGGAAATGCAAAACTAAAGTAGGCTGGTTCGAGCATAGCGGAACCGTAAACTCCCATTTAGACTGTGCGCCGGCCCGCTACGCATGAACCAGCCTACATTCGGAACTGTCAGTAATTTCTCACTCTCAAAACCCGTTTGTGTGGTACCACAACTCAAGCCAGGGCAGGGGCCAGATCTGGCCACTCAGGTCCCGCTGCCTTTTCTGAGGGACCTTAATCAGCGACCAGGGTCAAATTTGGGATGATCGGCTGTCGCCTGGGAGAATCCCGGATATTTATCCCTCAACCAATGTTGCAGTAGCATACCGAAGCATCCACTTCCCGCGATTAATGATGCCGGCCACCGCCAGTTTCGTAATCTCTTTGGATTTGATTGACCGCAGTTTGCAGTGAAACGTTCATAGGAACGGCACCCCGTTGGGATTGTTAGAAGCTGTTTTAATGGATGCTTTTACACATATTTCCGAATCCAGGATTCGGCCGGCACTCTGTTGGCGAACTCCGCCAGACGGTGATTGAGAAAGGGTGCCCCTCAGTTCAAGGCTGGAGTGCATCAAATCACGTTCGACTTTCAGCAGAATGTCCTCTGCAAAAAACTTTCGGATCGATAACCACTCTCGTAGCAAAATTGTCATCCAGTGCCTTGGTATTGAGCCGGTTTTCGATATTCGGGCCACTTATAGCGGTTTTGTTCACAGTCCAAAATAAATGCGCCATTAACTTCTCCAGTGGACCAAGCCATTGTGAAGTGTAACAAAAGGTATCCTGATTACCCCTGAGGCTCAGCTATTGAGCCACTGGGTGGCACATACTGGATCTGAAGCCACATGAGGAGAGCAGCATGGCCAGAAATCAGGTTCAATTCCAGAAAGGACTCAGTTTGCCAGA
>JAESPE010000252.1 GCA_016756835.1 gamma proteobacterium endosymbiont of Lamellibrachia anaximandri
GAAATGTAAGAGGATCGAGGAACCGGATGAGGGAAATCTTCACGTCCGGGTCTGTGGGGAGAGCGCCGGGTGACCGGTGCTTTTACCCGGAACTCGGACGGCAAAAAGCGCCGCTCCTTCGTCGCTCTGCTTTTTGCCGCCGGTGATTTGCGACGTTAGGCATCAAAAAATTATCCGGTTAGCGAAATGTGGACAGATGAATCGAAAGAAGCGTATCTAGTAGAAGAAGTTGTAACTAATGCTTTTGCTAAGTCATTGCTTTTCCAAGCAAGAGTAAATGTAGAATTATTCAAGCATTCATGTATGCAACTGCATGAAGCGCTAGAGAAACTTAATCACCATAACTTTTCAGCTGCATTTGGTGGTTGTCATATGAATGAGGGAGCATTTGGTACGGATATTCATTTATCAAATAAAATTACATATACGCAAAGAGTGTTGGCGTTTCTTCTTTCTGCTGTCACTTCTGGGCATCGACTCATCAAATGTCTTCGTGGAGCGAAAAATCTAGACAGAGGTAGTGACTGGAAAAGTGTTGGAAAGGAAATTAGTTTATTTGAGAATGAATTTCGTAGAGTAAGAAATGCATTGGAGCACTTTCCAGATGCAGTAATGAAGGGGGAGTATTCAAGCAACGCAGAAATCGGATTTACTCCAGAAGCCATCTTCAATGCCAAGGACAAGAATGGGGAGTTCACATTTGATTTTTCTAAAGATGAGCTAAACCGAATAGTAAGTCTATATGATCAAGTGTTTACTATTCTTCTGAACCGGAAAGAAAATGCCTAACATTCACATCCACCCGACGCATTTAGTCGCTGCCGCTCCTAAATGCTCGGGTGATGTGAGGCGTTAGGCACAAGGAAAAGATATGTTCGAATCATTTAAAAAAGATTTTTGGGCCCTAGCAAGAGAAGAAAAGGGCTACTATTCATGCCTCCTCAGAAAAATTCGTGGGTAGTTTCCGGTACGGGTAACGCCCCAAGCGCGTGATATAAAGCAATTTCAGCAGCATGGTAGGTCCGAAAGCCGTACGCTTT
>JAESPE010000253.1 GCA_016756835.1 gamma proteobacterium endosymbiont of Lamellibrachia anaximandri
AAATGAGCCTTGGGCACAACAGAAAGTCAAAAAGCTATTTTCTTAAAGAGCGGTACTGCTTAACTGCTGTGGGCTTGTCCAACAAACGGTTCAGATCGCGGCTTCGCGCGATCTAACCTTATTCGTTATGCATGATTTTCTATGCCCCTCGTTTAAATAAACACCAACGGTGAAACTTGAAACCTATCGCTGATTTTTTTTATCTGCTCAAGGTTCAATGACCTTTTTCCTGATAAAATTTCAGACACAACTCCCTGGCTTCCTATTTCTTTTAAATCAGTCTGCTTCAAGCCATGCTCTTGCATGAGATATTTTAAAACATCTATAGGTGATGTTTTATTTATTTTATATTCTCGTTCTTCATAGTTTTCTATTAGGTTCCCAATCGTTTCCATTACGGGAGCTAGCTCATGATTTTCATCATTACCTACTTCATCAACTAGGCTATCTAGTGTTTTAACTAAAGCCTGATATTCCTTTTCAGAGTGTGGCACAGAGAACACGGCTTTTATAGTTGGCCATATTTTCGAAATACTTTCTAATTGACTATTCATGATTTTTTCCATTTCTCCTTGTCATATTCTTTATGCGTTAACACATGGCGAATATATAGACATTGAGTATTGTAGTGAACAGCAGCAATGAGCCTTATTTTATTGCCGCCTATATTGAACACCGTTAAGTTATCAACCTTATCTACACTTGGAAATATTTCTCTTAATTGTGAGAAGTTGGATATTTTGCTTTGCTTAACAATTCGATACCACACATCCAATGGAGCTGAGGTATTCGGATGCTTTTCCGCAAATTCTAGCAATCGCCTTCGTGTGATAATGTGCATACACTTAAGGATATCTCATAACGCGATATGTTGCAACGTGAGATTTCAGTGCTGCTTGAGAAGAATTACGCCTTTAATGCAGACGCGGTAGGAACGCCGATCACTCGGCACCCCCCGCACAGATCCCCGCATGAAGTTTTCCCTCACGGGGCTCCTCGGTTGTACTCACTTTCGCAGTCAGCAA
>JAESPE010000254.1 GCA_016756835.1 gamma proteobacterium endosymbiont of Lamellibrachia anaximandri
CTCTGTTTGAGGGCGTGAGGTTACATTTTAATTTTATTCAGGAAGTTGTCATGGATCGGTTTTTCTCCGCGAAGCGGCTTCGTCCAACAAAGCAAATTCACTCGGACAGTCAAAAGCGTTGTTTGGTTTGTGTATTCCGCTGCGCTTCATTTTACACAAACCAAACACCACTTTTGCCTTCCGGTGATTTGCGACGTTAGCCTTAAAAACAACAATTAATCATTCATTGACAAAGTGTACTAAATTTTATACATTTATTGCATGGGCGATGAAAAAGCAATTTACTGGGTTGGCAGTAGCTACAAGGACCTTCTCAGTTTTCCAGTAGAAGCAAAGCAAGATGCTGGCTATCAGCTTCATCGTATTCAAAATGGATTAAATCCAGAAGACTGGAAGCCTTTCCAATCTATTGGTGCTGGTGTTAAAGAAATCCGCATTAGTGATGGCGGAAATTCCTTTAGAATCATGTATGTAGCTAAGTTCGCAGGAAAGATATACGTACTTCACTCTTTCCAGAAAAAGACACAAAAAACACGTTCTAAAGATATTGAATTAGCAAAGAGCAGATATAACGCCATCGTTAAAGAGGAACAATCATGAACAATACAAATACCTCAGTTACTCATGTAACCTCAAGTGATAGTAATATTTTCGAAGAACTCGGCTTTTCTGAGCAAGAAGCGGCAAAGCTAAAAATAAAAGCCCAGTTAATGTGCTCTATTAGCGAGTGGATTAAAGATAAAGAGTTAAAACAAGAGGAAGCCTCCCATGTTCTTCATGTAACTCGGCCAAGAGTTTCTGATGTTATGCGTGGTAAATCATCAAAGTTCACTATTGATGCACTCATTGATATGCTTGAAAGAACAGGAAAACACGTTACTTTGCAGGTAAGTTGAAGAACAGATGGCTAACGAATAAGGTTAGATTGTGAGAGCGAAGCGAGCCACGATCTGAACCGTTTGTTGGACAAGCCCGCAGCAGTTAAGCAATACCGCTCTTTAAGAAAATAGCTTT
>JAESPE010000255.1 GCA_016756835.1 gamma proteobacterium endosymbiont of Lamellibrachia anaximandri
ACCGGGACGGCCGGGGCACAAACAGGCTGTCGAAGGCCGAGTCGATTTTGGGGACTGGGATGTCCCAAAATCTTTCACGAGGTCGAAGACTCACTTGCGGCGCATCCCCCGGATTGCGCAGCAGATCATCATGCTCCGCAGCCACCGCCACCAACTGCGGGTCAAATTTCCAGAATTTCAGGATTTTGCCACCCAGTCCAGGATGTACCTTGCGCAGAACTTTATCCAGATATGCCGGATTCTCCGCTAACTCTTCATGTTTCGTCGCCTTGATCAGCAAAGGGATCTTGCCCACATCGTGGGTCAATCCCGCCACCAGCGCCACCTCGGGTTCAAGACCCGGCTGCTCCTTCGCCAGTGTCGAAGCCAAGGCCCCAACCTTTACCGAGTGAGCCCAAAGCACTTCCATGCGCTTTTGAATTACGCTGATATGGGTTGAGAAAACCTCCTTCATCGATACCGCATAGATGGCGTTTTTCACCTTCTGGAATCCGATCCGGGTCACTGCCAGTTTGATCGCCTTGATGGGATCCCGTCCCCGATAGAGCGGGCAGTTGGCGTAACGAATCAACCGAGCAGTGATGGCGGCATCCTTCTCGATCACTTTAGTCAGATCTTTCGCCGAACTATCCACATCGTTGATCACCAACAAGGCCTCGATGGAGAGGGCAGGCAGTGTCGGCAACGCCAGTCGGTTGGCGACCAAATCTTCACCCAGCTCCTTAACGAAGTCATTGATGGAGAATTTCTCAGCCGCTTCCTGCTCCAGCTCTTCTTTCGAGGACTCCGGAACAAAAGCAGCACCGTCTGACAGTGTAAAAACAGATTTGGACATTGGTGTTCAATTTCGGGGATTACAACAGTTCAAAGGCTATCGGCCAGCCTTACCAAATGTTTAGTCTTGTCAAGTGAGTCTTCGACCTCGTGAAAGATTTTGGGACATCCCAGTCCCCAAAATCGACTCGGCCTTCGACAGCCTGTTTGTGCCCCGGCCGTCCCGGTCACT
>JAESPE010000256.1 GCA_016756835.1 gamma proteobacterium endosymbiont of Lamellibrachia anaximandri
GCAGGGGCCACGCTGGTATTGCATACTCATACACGCGCACTGGATTATCATCCCCATGTGCATTTGCTGATGCCTGCGGCGGCTGTTGACACAAGCAGGCGGCTTTGGCGGGAAAAGCAGTCCCGTGGAAAAAAGCATTACCTGTTCAACCACCGTGCATTAGCCAAGGTCTTTCGAGCCAAGATGTTGGCAGCCATAACAGAGGCAGGTTTACTTCTCCCCGAACAGCATCCAACAACCTGGGTGGTGGACTGCAAAGCAGTCGGCAGGGGCAGAAAAGCACTCGTCTATCTTGGTCGTTATCTCTATCGCGGTGTCATTCAGGAAAAAGACGTTATTGCCTGTACAGATGGCAAAGTGACCTACCGGTATCAGGACAGTAAAACCAAGAAGATGGTGTATAAGACTGTGTCAGGCGAAACCTTCCTGTGGTTGCTGATGCAGCATGTATTGCCAAAGGGTTTCAGGCGAGCCAGGAACTTTGGGTTTTTGCACCCTAATAGCAAACGGTTAATCCAGCTGGTGCAATATCTGCTCAATCTCAGACCAATCTCAGTATCAGAGATACAGATTAAGCGGCCACGGTTGAGATGTAAATGTTGTGGCTCCGTGATGCAGATCTTGGCAACTCAGATATTTCCATCCGGAAGATACAAAGTAAAAGATGGGGTGGAGCCATTGGCTATGTAGATAGTCTCTTATCAATAGCCGTTAAATTTTCAGTGCGTTTAGTGCTGAGGGTTGTGCTTGTCTGTAAAACATGAATATTTGCTGTAAATACTCAATTTATGAGCAAATGTTGTTGCAATGGCAACAAGGTCTGTATGTACCCAAGGTTCATCGGCCAAATGAGCCTTGGGCACAACAGAAAGTCAAAAAGCTATTTTCTTAAAGAGCGGTATTGCTTAACTGCTGTGGGCTTGTCCAACAAACGGTTCAGATCGTGGCTCGCTTCGCTCTCACAATCTAACCTTATTCGTTATGCCTTACCATGTTG
>JAESPE010000257.1 GCA_016756835.1 gamma proteobacterium endosymbiont of Lamellibrachia anaximandri
GGCCAGGCTTTAGGCAGATGGGACTTGTATCTTTCGACACGCACCCACTGGGTAACACTAACCAATTTCATCCCTTATTGGGAATTCCGAGGCTCCGAGTTTAGCTCGGCACAAAAATCAATGCGTTAGGAAGGTTTCTGGGGATATCTGATCATCGATTCTGGAAATCCGGGAAAAGCGATCGGATAAAACCAGAATCAATGATCGGAATGTTCCAGAATGGGTGATCGGTTTAAAACAGAATCAGTGATCGGAATGAGCCAGAATATGCACTGTGCCTACGTTTATTGAAACATTGACCCAGAAGAACTACTATGTAGTACATAGCATTTTACCTGCGAGATATAGATATGGGTGTAACAAGCGTAAGGCTTCAACCGGAAATTGAAAATCCGCTCGAAAATTTATCGAAAAAACTTGATAGAAGTAAGAATTACCTTATCAATCAAGCCATTAAAGAATTTTTATCGCGCCAGATAGTAGAAGAAAAACGATGGGGTGAAACACTTGAGGCGTTAGAGTCAATAAAATCTGGGAAGCACATTGAAGAAAACAAGGTGAATGACTGGCTTGAAAGTTGGGGGTCAAAAAAAGAAAAAGAGCCTCCATTGATATGAGAATTGTATATTCACCGGAATCAATCGAGGATTTGAGCCGCTTAAAAGAATTTATTGAAAAACATAATCCGCAGGCTGCAAAGAGAATATCTCAATCAATAATAAAAGGAATAAAGCAATTAAAAACATTCCCAATGCTGGGTGTAGAGGTTACTCGTGCACCAAATCCAGAAATGATGAGGGATTTAATTATTGGGAATTATGTTGTCCGTTATCTTGTGTACGATGAAACAATATATATTCTGAGAGTATGGCATCATAAAGAAAATCGCTTATAACAAAGCAAATTCTTGTGCCGAGCTAAACTCGGAGCCTCGGAATTCCCAATAAGGGATGAAATTGGTTAGTGTTACCCAGTGGGTGCGTGTCGAAAGA
>JAESPE010000258.1 GCA_016756835.1 gamma proteobacterium endosymbiont of Lamellibrachia anaximandri
CCGGGACGGCCGGGGCACAAACAGGCTGTCGAAGGCCGAGTCGATTTTGGGGACTGGGATGTCCCAAAATCTTTCACGAGGTCGAAGACTCACTTGTAACCGTCACCATGATCGACAATCAGCAGCAGACCAAAACCCCGCAGCCAATCGGCAAAGGCCACGCGCCCATAGTGCACCGCCTTGACCTCCCGCCCCTCGGGCGCAGATATCAGCACGCCGTCCCAGCGCAGTTTTCCAACCTTCCTGGGAGAACCGAAACTGGCCGCCAATCTGCCTTTTGAGGGCCAGGGCAGGCGACCTTTAAGTTTACCGAACGGCTTATGCGCAAGGCGCTCCATCGGAATGTCCGCCAACGCCTCCTGAATGTTCGCCAGCAGGGATGAGAGTTGCTTCTCATTGGCCTTGAGCTGATCCAGCTCCTGTCCCTTATTGCGAAGGCGCGCGTTGAGCGCAGCTATCACCCGCTCCCGGCCAACCCGAGTCCGCTCCAATTGCTCTCGCTCAGCAGCCTCCCTGGCCTGCAGCTGTTGCAGTCGCAGCTCCTCTTCTGAGAGCGCCTGCTCGATTTTGGCCAGACGCTGCAGACTGTCGCGAATCAGGTTCATGCGGGCCAGGCGCGCATCGTTGAGGTAATCGTAATACACCATCACCCGGCTGACCACGGCGGGATCCTGCTGATTCAACAGAATCTTCACCTTCTCCTGCCTTCCCATAACGTAGGCGGCCTGAATCTGCTGCTCCATCGTCTGGCGATGAAAATCGAGTTGCAGCCGGGCATCGGCCCGCTCCTGTTCCAGCTCCGCCATGCGCTGACGCTGGCGACCGAGACTCACGGCGATGACCCGGACACGCCTGGCCAGATCACCGACGCTGCCAGCCATGGAGAGCGAAGCGAAGGCTGGTAGTCCCCGGTAGCCGCGAGGCCGCACTGCTTACCCGGCGTGCCTTGCGCCAGAGGGGAAGCAAAGTAGGCATCCGAGCG
>JAESPE010000259.1 GCA_016756835.1 gamma proteobacterium endosymbiont of Lamellibrachia anaximandri
CCTGACCAGTGACGTGCAATCCAGGACCAGAGTACGCGGTCCCCGGGATTAATTCGTCGGCGCTGGGCTGCTCGCTGATACACAGTGAGCTGATGTCGTAACGCGACGATCTCCAATTGCAGCGAGCACCGCGATCGAAACTGAGTGAACACAAATGCGAGCAGCGCACAGACAATGGGCTTCATAGTTCTAGGTCATGTTCGGCGGCAACGATGACCGAGAATCTCACCTCGACGTCGCTCCTGAAAAAGGTCAAGGATATCAGGTAGTACCAATTATCGGGAAGGACAACATCAACCCGGACAGCCCGCCGCGGCGTTATGCGAAAAAGAACAAAAGGACCTTGCGCACATTTCGGTATTGTCTATAATACCAATACATGAAGCCAGTAAAAGTAGTTATTGATACAAATGTGCTTGTTGCTGCCTTCAGATCTAAGCAAGGTGCCTCATACAAGTTATTGATCTCGCTAATTAATGGTGCGTATCAGCCGAATATTTCCGTACCTTTGTTTGTCGAATATGAGTCAGTAAAAAAGAGAGCCGGGATGGTTGGTGGCCTAACTGAAAAGGATATCAATGCAATACTTGACTATCTTCTGAGCAAATCAAGTATTCGGGAAATATTTTATTTATGGCGCCCCTGCCTTAAAGACCCAAAAGATAATCTTGTTCTTGAGGTGGCGGTGGAATCACAGAGTGAATATATCATTACATTCAATAAAAAAGATTTTAGAGGCGTTGATAAATTCGGTATTAAAGCCGTAACACCACAAGAATTTATGATAGAGAGAGGTATTTAAAATGAGCCTCCTCAGAAAAATTCGTGGGTAGTTTCCGGTACGGGTAACGCCCCAAGCGCGTGATATAAAGCAATTTCAGCAGCATGGTAGGTCCGAAATCCGTACGCTTTTCT
>JAESPE010000026.1 GCA_016756835.1 gamma proteobacterium endosymbiont of Lamellibrachia anaximandri
GCTTCCCCTCTGGCGCAAGGCACGCCGGGTAAGCAGTGCGGCCTCGCGGCTACCGGGGACTACCAGCCTTCGCTTCGCTCTCCATGGCTGGCAGCGAGGGATGGCTTAATTACAATGAAAAACAATAAGTTAAATTAATATATTAAAGTTAATTATTCTATAATTCACCCTGTATCCACGACGAATTTTCGTGTATCTTAGCGGCCCATGCGACTGGAGAAAATCAAACTCGCCGGATTCAAATCGTTTGTCGATCCGACATCGGTTCCGATGCCCAGCAACCTGGTGGGTGTTGTTGGCCCGAATGGTTGTGGAAAATCCAATGTCATCGACGCTGTGCGTTGGGTGATGGGGGAGAGTTCCGCCAAGATGCTGCGTGGCGAATCGATGGCCGATGTCATCTTCAACGGTTCCAGCGTTCGCAAACCGGTAGGCACTGCGGTTGTCGAACTGATTTTTGACAACAGCGAAGGCCGGGCGGGTGGACAGTACGCCCAGTACAGCCAGATCTCTGTAAAGCGGCAGGTATCCCGGGACGGTCAGTCGCTCTACTCTTTGAACGGCATACGCTGTCGCCGCCGGGATATCACCGACCTCTTCCTTGGAACAGGACTCGGGCCACGCAGTTATTCGATTATCGAGCAGGGCATGATCTCCCGTCTCATTGAGGCGCGCCCGGAAGATCTGCGCGTCTTTCTGGAAGAGGCGGCGGGCATTTCGAAATATAAGGAGCGCCGCCGGGAGACGGAGAATCGCATCCGCCATACCCGGGAAAACCTTGAACGCCTCACCGACCTGCGGGACGAAGTCGCGAAACAGCTGCAACACCTGCAACGACAGGCCGCCACCGCAGAGAAATACCAGCATTTCAAGCAGGAGGAGCGGCAGGTCAAGGCGGAGTTGCTGGCGCTGCGCTGGCGCACCCTGGATGAGGATCTGCAGCAGCGTGAACGTAAATTGGCCGAGTTGGAGAATCTGCTGGAAGCCGCACTCGCCGGCCAGCGCAAGTTAGAGGCCGACATCGAGTCGGACCGGGAAAAACATACTGAAGCCAATGATCGCTTCAATGAAGTGCAGGGGCAATTCTACGCCCTGGGCGCAGAGATCTCCGGACTGGAGCAATCGATCCAGTTTGCCCGCGATACCAAGAGACAGCAGGAGTTGGATCTGGAACAGGTCGAGCAGACCTGGCAGGAGTCGGATGCCCACCGCTCCCAGGATGAGGTACGACTGGAGGAGCTTAATGGCGACCTGATGCTGGAGGAGCCCCGTCTGGAAGAGGCGCGGGCGCTGGAAAGCGAAACTGCCGATGCACTGCTTCAAGCGGAGCAGGCGATGCAGACCTGGCAGGCAGAGTGGGATCAGTTCAATCAACAGGCGGCGGAACCGGCGCAGACCGCACAGGTCGAGCGAACCCGCATCAACCACCTGGAGCAGCAGGGCGATAATCTGCAGCGCCGCCTGCAGCGGCTGGATGAAGAGCTGGGGCGTCTCGACGATACCCGACTGCTGGCGGAGATCGATGAACTCGAGGCGCTGGAGCAGGGGCTGGAGGCGCGGGTCGAAACCCTGCAGGAGCAGCTTGCCGGCAAAGTCGAGGAGATCAATGCCCAGCGCGAGGCCAACAGCCAGTCGGCCCGCCGGCTTGATCAGGCAAGAGCCGAACTACAATCGGGAAAAGGGCGGCAGGCCTCCCTGGAAGCTTTGCAGCAGGCGGCGCTTGGCAAGCGGGGCGACGAGGTGGCGCAGTGGCTGGAGCAGAGCGATCTGCAGCAGGCGGCAAGACTGGCCCAGAATCTCAAGGTGACGCCTCGCTGGCAGCGTGCGGTCGAGATCGTGCTGGGTTTTCATCTGCAGGCGGTTTGTGTCAATACACTTGATGATTTGAAAGATCATCTGGAAGGGTTGCAGAAGGGCGCCTTGACCCTGGTCGAAAGGTCGACCACATCCTCTTCCGGGGAGGTTGGCGACGAGAGTCTGCTGGCACAGGTCGAATCGCCCTATCCCATGGACAGCCTGCTGGGCAGTGTGCGCATCGCTGAAGATCTGGACACTGCGTTGATGATGCGCCGCAGCCTTCCCGCAGGCGCCTCAATTATCACCCCGGAAGGCCACTGGATCGGCTCCAACTGGCTGCGCGTTACCCGTGAACGTGATGAAAGCGCCGGTGTGCTGGCCAGGGAAGAAGATCTGCGAAGACTGCAGGCAGAGCTGGCGGAGCAGGAGGCGATGGCTGAGAGTCTGGTGGCGTCGGTGGAAAACGGCAGGGCCGCGCTGCAACAGATTGAACAGGCGAGGGAACAGGCCCAATCCGCCTATAACGATGTCCATCGCAAACTCTCCGAGATCAGGGCCAATCTCAGCGGTAAACGCACCCGTTCCGATCACCTGCGCCAGCGCCGGGATCAACTTCAGCAGGAGCAGCTTGAGATCCGTGAACAGATCGGGTCGGATCGTGAACTAATGGAGCAGACGCGGCAACATCTGCACGCTGCACTGGAGGCGATGGAGACCCTGGGCAAACGGCGTGAGACGCTGGTGCAGCGAAGGGATACCTTGCGGGATCAGCTCGCTCAGGTTAGAGAGCGCGTCAATCAGCAGCGCAGCCTGACGCATCAGGCGGCACTGCAGATTGAATCGATGCGTACCGCACAGCGTTCCCTGGTGCAGAATCTGGACCGCATGCGTAGCCAGCTGAGCCATCTGGCCGAACGCCGGGATGAACTCAAGTCGCTGCTTGCTGCAGGTGATGAGCCGTTGCAGTTACAGATAGCCGAACTGGAAGAGAAACTGGCGCAGCGTGTTATCGTGGAGAAGGCGCTCGCCGATGTACGCAGTGGGCTTGAAGGGGTGGACGCGCAACTTCGCACCCTTGAGCAGGAACGCCACAAAGCTGAACAGCAGGTGCTGGAACGGCGCGGCCATCTCGACCAGAGTCGTCTGCAACGTCAGGAGGTTCTGGTACGCTGTAAGACGCTGGAAGAGCAGCTGCGGGAGACCGGCATGGAGGCAGAGGTGCTCTTTCACGAGATGCAGGAAGATGCCACAGAACAGGCCTGGCAGCAGCGGGTCGAAAGGTTGGCCACGAGAATCCAGCGTCTGGGACCGATCAATCTGGCGGCTATCGATGAGTTTCAGGAGCAGTCGGAACGCATCAAATATCTGGATGAGCAGCATGCGGATATCACCCAGTCCATGGAGACCCTGGAGAACGCCATCCGCAAGATCGACCGGGAGACCCGGACCCGATTCAAGGAGACCTTCGACCAAGTCAACTCCGGCATCAAGGAGCTGTTTCCGCGCCTCTTTGGCGGAGGTCACGCCTATCTTGAGCTCACCGGCGAGGATCTGCTGGATACCGGCGTTACCGTAATGGCGCGTCCGCCGGGCAAGCGAAACTCCACTATCCATCTCCTCTCCGGTGGCGAGAAGGCTCTGACTGCGGTGGCGTTGGTGTTTGCCATCTTCCAGCTCAATCCGGCACCCTTCTGTATGCTCGACGAGGTGGATGCCCCGCTGGATGATGCCAATGTCGGCCGCTTCTGCGAAATGGTGAAGTCGATGGCCGACCGGGTGCAGTTTATCTTCATCACCCATAACAAGATCACCATGGAGATCGCCAATCAGCTCTCCGGCGTCACCATGCACGAACCGGGTGTCTCCCGACTGGTTACTGTTGATGTGGAGGAGGCGGCTCAACTGGCTGCCCTTTAGGACGATGGAAAGCGGACTACTGCGACTGATTCTGCTGTTTTTGGGTATTGCCTTCCTGGTAGGCATCTATCTTTGGGACCGCACCCGGCGTAATCGGGACAGCATCCAGGCAAATCCGCGTATCACGCCGGAGATGGACATAGTTTCCGACGACCGGGAATCTGAGGATACCCCGTGGGATCTGGAGCATCAGGACCCGGTGAATATTGAGCAGGAGTTGGAGCACCTCGACACGATAGTCACTGATGACAGGGAACTGCCGGATGGATCTGCCGAGGAGACATCGTTCATTAAAACCAATCTGCCTTTCGTAGAGCAACAGGAGCTCTTCAGCTTCAGTGCCGACGAAGCCTCTCCTGTGGATGTCCCGATAAAGATTTTGCAGATCAATCTTGCCGCCAAGCGGGATGGTTTTTCCGGACCTGCGATAATGGAAGCGGTCAAAGCCAGTGGTCTGGCAGTGAGTGAGATGAAGATATTTCATCGCTACACCAAAGATGGCAGCCAGAAGACCCTGTTTAATGTGGTGAGCATGGTGGAGCCCGGTATCTTCCCCATCGAAAAGATGGACGATTTCACCACGCCGGGTCTGATGCTGTTTGCGCAACTGCCTGGGCCTGAAGATGGGCTGGCGGTCTTCTCCGATATGTTGTTCACTGCAGAGTGTCTGAAAGAGACCCTGGGTGGCGAGTTGCAGGATGAAACGCATAGCTCATTGACCAAACAGACCATCGAAAACATGCGTAGTCAGATTTTGGAACATCGGCGTCTGGTCCGGCTTGCCAGGAGCCGTGGGTGATATCTGTTAAAGAAGCGGCCAGCCGAATCGACAAGCTACGGGACGAAATCAACCTCCACAACCAACATTACTACGTCTACGATGCCCCCCAAATTCCCGACAGCGAATATGATCGCCTGATGCGGGAACTCCAGTCTCTGGAGACTGACTTTTCCGACCTGATTACCCCTGAATCACCCACGCAACGGGTTGGCGGCGCGCCGCTGGAAGGTTTTGATACGGTCAAGCATCGTGTCCCCATGCTTTCGCTTGATAACGCCTTCAATGCCGCCGAGATGGATGAATTCGATCGCCGGGTTCGTGAGCGTCTCGAACTGGCAGATGATGAGTCGATTGCCTATGTCGCCGAACCCAAGCTGGATGGGCTGGCCGTCAACCTGAGATATGAACAGGGAAGATTGGTGCTGGCAGCCACCCGGGGTGACGGTGCCAGCGGTGAGGATGTGACGAGCAATGTGCGCACCATTCCCTCCATTCCCCTGCGTCTGCTGGGGACCGACTATCCGGCTCTACTGGAGGTGAGGGGAGAGATATTCATGCCGAAGGCTGGGTTCGAGGCGCTCAATGAAAAAGCGCGCAAGGCAGATGAGAAAACCTTCGTTAACCCGCGTAATGCCGCTGCCGGTAGCCTGAGACAGCTCGACCCCAGGATCACAGCCACGCGTCCACTGGCCTTCTACTGCTACGGGTTTGGCGAGATCGATCCGGCGCCTATCGGCGAGACCCAGAGCGACAGTATTCTGCGATTACGGCAGTGGGGATTGCCGGTGTCGCCGGAATTGCAGGTAGTGCAGGGCGCTCTGGGCTGTATCGACTATTATGAAACGATCGCCGCACGTCGGGACGATCTTGAATACGATATTGACGGTGTGGTCTACAAGGTGGATCGCCTCTCCCGGCAGAAGGCGCTGGGTTTTGTTTCCCGTGCGCCGCGCTGGGCCATTGCCTACAAATTTCCTGCCCAGGAAGCGTTGACGGAGGTCGAGGCGATCGAGTTTCAGGTGGGGCGTACCGGTGCAGTTACCCCGGTGGCTCGTCTGAAGCCGATTTTTGTCGGTGGCGTGACGGTCAGCAATGCCACGCTGCATAACATGGATGAGGTCGAACGCAAGGATGTGCGGGTGGGCGATACCGTATTCGTGCGCCGGGCCGGGGATGTGATTCCCGAGGTCGCGCGTGTTCTCACCGAGCGGCGCCCGACAGCTACCAGTAAGGTTGAACTGCCTGCAAATTGCCCGGTCTGCGGATCGGACGTGGTCAAGCCGGAGGGTGAGGCGGTGGCTCGCTGCAGTGGTGGGCTCTATTGTCCTGCACAGCGCAAAGAGGCGTTGAAACATTTTGCCTCCCGTAAGGCGATGGATATCGAAGGGTTGGGCTATAAGCTGGTGGAACAACTGGTTGAAGCAGAGCGGGTTCATGACCCCGCTGATCTCTTCGGGCTGACACTGGAGCAGATCAGTGGTCTGGAACGCATGGCGGAAAAATCCGCCCGGAACCTGCTCGACGCATTGGCCAAGAGCCGCCGGACGACCCTGGCCCGGTTCCTCTATTCTCTCGGTATCCGTGAGGTGGGAGAAGCAACGGCTTTGGGACTTGCCCGCCACTTCGGCAGTCTGGATGCCATTGAGATGGCTGATGAGGATATGTTGCAGGAGACCCCCGATGTGGGACCGATCGTGGCCAGCCACATCGTCACGTTTTTCCAGCAGTTGCACAACCGGGAGGTGATCGACCGGCTGCGTGCTGCAGGCATCGAATGGGAGGAGGGGGTGCCGCAACCCACCCATGCCCAACCTCTTGAAGGGAAGACGATTGTGCTGACCGGCTCACTCAGCCGTCCCCGAGGCGAGATCAAAGCTGAGTTACAGGCATTTGGCGCCAAGGTGACCGGCAGTGTCTCGAAAAAGACGGATTATCTGGTGGCGGGTGCTGAGGCGGGATCGAAACTGTCCAAGGCGGAGAAGCTGGGTGTTCAGGTTCTGGATGAGACAGAATTGGAAAAGTTGCTCGCCCAAGGCGAATGAAGACATAGCTTACGTAGGAACGGCGCCTCGCCGTGAGGGCGCGGCTCCTGCATCGACAGGACCTGCTTTCCCGATTCACCGGTGGTAATCGGGGTTTCAGTTCCGGTAAGCTTGGAAATATTATTGAGTATTCGGAAGCGTTTTCCGGATGAGAGCAGAGATTTACAGGGTAAGGGTTATGAGCGAAGAGTCATCCAAAGAGCGGGATGTCATGATGGTCATGCGTAAAGTGCTGACTTCCATCATCCGAGACACCACTCCGGAACACCGGAGCCTGCAGCATCCCCTGACGGAGAACACCATTCAGGATATTCGTCACTGCCTGGTATTGATTACAGCGAGGGAAAAGGAGCTGGCAGATGCGGCCGGGCGCACCGTTCAGGAGCGTCCCTATTATGCGGATGAGCAGCAGCAGTCCACAGTAGTGCCCATGACGGGTATCGGCAGGATGAATAGTAAGGACGACTCGTAGGCCCGATCAAGCGTAGCGGATCGGGCAGTCAGCTGCCGGTTCCGTTGCGCTTGAACCGGCCTGCATTGAAAGCGAAAAAAACCCGGAGGTCATAGACCGTCCGGGTTTTTTTATTCCGGCAGATCAAGGATAAGGATCTGCCTGTTTGGCTGGATTAAGCGCTTTTGCGACGCTTAACGGTAGCCAGTGCCACCAGACCGAGGCTCATCAGCGCCAGCGGAGCAGGAGCGGGTGCAGCAACAGCAGGGGTGGTGAAAGAGATGTTGTCGATAGAGAAGTCGAGTGCAGCAGGGGCATCGAAGGTCACAGTCAACAGATTGGCGGTTGCCAGATCAAAACCCACCATGGCGAAGCTGAATGAGCCGGCAGCGTTTGCTGCCAAGCTGCTACCAGAACCATCGATATCATAGGAGATACCAAGGCCGTGGTCGGTGGAGAGTACATCGATGTTCAGCGCATCAATGATGCCGGTAACACTGCTCAGGTCATAGGTGAAGACGGCATTTCCCACATCACCGTCGAAGGCGTTGTAGGAGAATTTGCTGTCAGCGATGATGACATCGGCGTAGAGCATGTCCGGGCTGCCGCCAGTTGCAGTCATGTTGATAGTGGTGTTTCTGTCACCACCGAGTGCTGCGCCTGTGTCGGTCAAGGAGATACTACCAGGTGCTGCGAACTGAACAGCAGGCCAGCCTGCGTCATTCTTGACGTCAAAAGTATCGATCATCATGGTGCCGGCAAATGCGCCGGAAGAAACCACCATGCCAGCGCCGAGAATCCCTGCGCCAAGCAGTTTACGGATATTATTCATGTTTACTTCCCCGTGATTATTATTAATTAATAGTTTTAGGCCGCAGAGGGATTTTAATTCAGCCTGGCACGGAAAAAAATAGGAATTAACAATTGGTAACGCTTTGTAAAATAAGAGAAAGTGGATAAAATAGAAGGGCGTCAATAAAAAGAAATAAGTTCCTAATGATCGATTAATTTAAGAAAAATGTCAAATTATTATCCATAGAGGGCAGGCGTCTGCTTCGACGCCTGCCTAAATCGAGCTTTGCTGAATTCTCTACCTGGATCAGCCTTCCTCTCTCTTTTTCAGGCCTGCCTGCTCATTGAATTCGAGTTTGCTTTTTGCCCTCAGACCCTGAATGTACTCGCTGAGCACCTTTTGCTGCAGTTCCGTCATCAACTCCTTGCGAACTGACTCAATCGCTGGTGCGGGCAGTTCCCTTGTCTCTTCCAGCAGAATGACATGCCATCCGAATTGGGTCTTCACAGGTACTTTGGTATAACTGCCGGCTTCCATCGTCTTGACGGTATCGGAGAAGGGTTTGACCATCTGATCCCCATCAAACCAACCCAGGTCTCCGCCGTTTTTACCCGTAGGTCCGGTAGAGTGAGTTTTGGCCAGTTCAGCAAAATCAGCATCCTGTTCCAGTTCGGTAATGAGTGACTTGGCTTGCTCCTCCTCTTTGACAAGGATGTGCCGTGCCTTGTACTCAACAGAGGATTTTTCCGCGTATTTTTCATCGTAAAGCTTCTGCTGATCCGCATCACTGGGCAGGTTGGCTTTGACGTATTCCTGAATCGCGGTCTGGGTCAGCAACTTGGCGCGTAACAGCGCCAGTGTGGCGGCGACTTCAGGACGTTTATCAATATTTTTCGCTTCCGCATCTTGGGCGACGATCAGCACATTGGCCAGTTCGTTGAGAACAGTCATCTGCATCTCCTGGGATTTGTCGGCACCGGGGATACGGCCGGCACGGTCCTGGAAGTAGATGCCGTACATGGGTTTGGTGACCGGCTGTCCGTTCACGGTGAGCAGCACGTCTGGAGTCAGCACCGTATCGTTGCGGGGATGGGTCGGCGGCAGGATCGCAGAGCGTTTCTCTTCACTGGCCGGTGCGGCAGTTTTCTGATTGTCGCTGCTGTCGGCTTTTTGGCTGCAGCCAATAAGGAGTGCTGCGCCGCAGAGTGTGGTTACGAGAAATTGTTTCTTCATTGTCGGACCTTTGATAGATAAAATTTGGTTTGAATTCTAGTTAGCGTTCGTAGGAGCTGCGAAGATCTTCATTTAACCCGGCAGAACCTTCTTGAAAGGTTTCACCGTTACTCGATTATAGACGCCGGCCGTTACATAGGGGTCGCTATTGGCCCATTCGCGAGCGTCTTCCAGGCTGGGGAATTCCGCCACCACAAGGCTGCCACTGAAACCTGCCGCTCCCGGGTCTTCCGAATCGATGGCCGGGTGTGGGCCAGCCAGCAACAGCCGTCCCTCCTGCTGCAGTTTTTCCAGTCGCTGCAGATGATCCGGGCGAACCTTCAGCCGTTGCTCAAGACTCTCTTCATGATCTTCTGCGATGATGGCGTAAAACATGTTTCAATTCTCCTCAGGCGCTTCCTCAGTATCCCGCATATGACGTGCCAGGTAGAACGCCTGCAGAATAATGAAGACCATTGTCAGGCCCATCATGCCGAAAAGCTTGAAATTCACCCAACTCTCTTCAAGAGACTTTGCATTAAGGCACATTTTCAACTCATTTGACTGAAACAGGGTGCTGCACTGGTCGAAATCGATCTCTGTAATACCTGTTTGATGGATCAGGGCCTGTTCGGCAATAAAAAAGTCGTTGGCCACGTAGAGGTTGAGAAAACCAAGCAGGATGAAGAAGAGACCCCATGTGGTATTCAGCTTTCGCCAGATGAGTGACGGGACATTGATGCTGCCACCCATCATTCGTTCCAGCAGTGGTTTTTCCCCGATAAACAGACTGGCGAGAAATACCCCGCCGAAGAGCCAATTGATGACCGAGGGCTTCCACATTATGAAGGTGCGATCCTGCAGAACGAGGGTCAGGCCGCCGAAGATAACCAGGATCCCCAACGTGATGAGATGCATATTCTCAACATGGTGATGGCGCAGCCAGCCATATCCCACCTGGACGAAAGACGCCGCAATTGCCACAGCGGTGGCTGCGTAGATCCCATACAGTTTGTATGCGACAAAGAAAAGTATGACCGGGAAAAAATCGGCTAGAAACTTCATTCCTGTATCGAGTCCTTTAGGAAGTCTTTGAATGAATCGTGGCTGCTCATCCAGATTTATTCAGAGGCTCCCTAGTGTAACGTGCGCTGGGCGCTCCATTTGTGAAAGTAACGCAATACAATATCACGCACATGATCCGGGTAGTTCAGCGCCTCCATCTGCTCCATCCCCTGCCTGAAAAAACCGGCCGCATCCTCAGGCAGTTTTTCCACGAGATTTCCGTATGCCTCTTCCATCAGTTCGCGGCGGTGGCTGCGAGTGGCGATAATCGCACGGTTGAGCAGGAGCACGCGCCAGGGGCGGTTGGGGTTGCTCCTGTCCCGGTCACTCTGCAATAGCGGTGACACCGCGTCCTGAATCTCCCCGGTGAGAAGATAGAGTTGTTCGAGGTGTAAAGGTTCCCCGACCGTGTTGGCCAGAATCGCCAGTGCATTTACCACAGGTTCCAGGGTGCTCAATTCACCGCATTGGCGGGCTATCCAAATGGCGAGGGGAAAAGTGAGGTTTTCCAGCTCACGGCTGTGTCTCTCCATTTTCAGGTTGTCGGCGCAGATGGAGATGTCAATCAGCAGATTGATGCCGTAGTCCCCAAGTTCATGTATATCATGATTTGCCATCACCGACTGATCTTCCCGACTTTGCTCGAGAATTGGGGCACAATCGATACGGCAGTTGTCGAGTGCTCTGAGCAGGTCAAAAAGCTTGTGCATAGCCTGTATGATGAGATCCGGCGGCTGGATCCCTTCAGAGGATGGCTGGCCGACATCTTCGTAAGCCTCGGCCACGTCATTGGCGAGGTCGTGGAAACTGTCGGCAATTGAGTTGATATCAACAAGCGGGAGTTGCATGCCCGGATTGTAGCAGGCAGTGGTGACTTCGTCTTCTGCCCTTCTGGCATTCCGGTGAGACCTGTAGGATGGTCTCAAAATCTATGCCAAACAGGGCCGCAGATATGCTGAAACAGTACAAAAACCTCTCATTTGCTGGTTGTTTTCTACTCATTTCACTCTGTTTCTCAACACAGGGGGTGGCGGACGACACAATCAGTGTCAAGATCATCGGCATGGAGTTGGCGCGTGATATTGCAGATGCGGCACTTTTGGCCTGCCGCGCCAAGGGATATCAGGTCAGCGCAGTTGTGGTCGATCGCAATGGGGATATCCGTGCTGCTTTACGGGATGATCTCGCATCCAGGTTTACCCTGCAGATCGCCGAGGAGAAGGCGAATGCCGTGGTGATGTCCGGGCTTAAATCCGGGGAATTCCGGAAGAACCGGCAGGATATCCGGCCGGAAATGAACCATGTCCGTGGAATATTGATGATGGTGGGTGGCGTACCCATCAATGCCGCAGGAAGCAGACTTGGCGCAGTGGGAGTCAGCGGAGCGCCAGGCGGGGAAAAGGATGAGGCCTGCGCAATCAAGGGGCTTGAGTCGGTTGAAGAGCGGCTTGAGTTTGCTGAGTGATGAAACAGCGGTAGGATGGTTAGAGCAATAAGTCTTCGTCAATGCGGTGATAGAGACTCGCAGCTGCGATGAGCGAGTTGGCTGTAAGCGCCGGTACGCCATAGACTTCAGTCGTGACGCCATAATCCTCATTGATCTTTTTCAGCAGCAGATCAAAGTCTCCATCACCAGACAGCAGTACCACGGTGTCAACGTCTCGGGCTGACTCCATCACATCGATAGTAATACCAACGTCCCAATCACCTTTGGCAGATCCGTCACTGCGTTGAATATAGGGTTTGAGCTTTACTGTGAAGCCAATTTGCCTGATCGCATTTTGAAATTTCAGCTGTTTGTCGTCACCTCGATGAATGGCATAAGCGACTGCGGAAACAATCTCTCCACCTGCCTTTATTCGCTGCCAAAGATTCCGATAATTAAATTGGCGACCGTAGGCCTGTCGCGTGGTGTAGTAGATGTTTTGCACATCAACGAAAATAGCGATTTTTTTCACGGCAGTGACCTGTTGGTGAGATAAATATCCTCGAACAAAGATGACCCTATACCAACAGACGGGGGGTGTGAAGCGACTCGCTGTTCTTCCCAAACCTTCATAGGGGAACCCCGGGATTCAGGCTAAAGTTTTTCATCATTTCGCCGCAAATTAGAAGAGGTATTACATTTTGTTGGCTGTCCATGCACTGAGATAGCGCTCAGTTAGGGCCTTCTCATCGGCGTTGGAGGCGCGGTAACCGAAGACATACAAACCGTCAATAAACCGGCGCATTGGCATTGGCGGCGTGCCGGATAGAGAAGGAAAAATGAAGCAAGATCATAAACTTATCCTGGTGGTTGATGACGAACCCCTCAATCTGACGATCATCTGCGAATATCTGGAATCTGCCGATGCCGGCTACCAGTGGGAGACGGCGGAGGATGGCGCAACTGCTTGGATGATGCTGGAACAGGCACCACATCGATATGCCGCAATTCTGCTCGACCGGATGATGCCTGGCATGGATGGTATGGATGTTCTCTCACGTATCAACAGCCATCCGGTTCTGAGGGAGGTCCCGGTCATCATGCAAACCGCCTGTGCTTCCAAAGAGGATATCGAGGAGGGCACCAAGGCCGGCGCATACTATTACCTCACCAAACCGTTCAGGGAAGAGGTGCTGGTCTCAATTGTCCGGACGGCGGTCAACGACCAGCTGCGCTACCTGAACATCAGGAGAGCATTGGACAGCAACAGATTTACACTCGGTCTGTTGAAATCGTGCCGCTTTCAATACAGCTCGCTGAGCGAAGCGCATGGCCTCTCTACCTTATTGGCGCAGGCCTGCCCAGATCCTGAAACCGCTATCACCGGGCTCAATGAATTGATGATCAACGCGGTGGAACACGGAAATCTCAGGATCGGCTACGAAGAGAAGAGCCGACTCAACGAAACAGGTAACTGGGAGAAGGAGGTCAACAGACGCCTCGGGCTGCCAGAGATGCGAAACAGACAGGTTGAGGTGACGTTCGAGCGCCGCGATGGAGAGATCCATGTTCATATCACAGACCAGGGTGAGGGTTTTGATTGGCTCCCCTATCTGGAGATATCAGCGGAGAGGGGGAGCGATAACCATGGCCGGGGGATCGCTCTGGCGCGGCTTATTAGCTTCAGTCGGCTGGAGTACCTGGGCAAAGGCAACCGGGTGCTCGCTGTCGTCAGCGATCCAGCATCCGCCCAGACTGAAGAATGAATGCTGGTGGCTCAGTGATGACAATCCCTGACAGCAGACTGCAACTTGATAACAAGCAGATCCACCAGGAGGCATTCAATCGCTCGGAAGACGCAATCCTGTTGCTGCAAGGTGAGATATTTATCGACTGTAATCCCGCGGCAGTCAGGATGCTGCACGCTGCAGACAAGTCGGAAGTACTGAATTCACACCCGGCCGACCTCTCACCGGAGCGACAACCGGACGGCCGCCTCTCCAGCGAAAAAGCAACTGAAATGATCATCACGGCGTTGGAAGCGCACTTCCACCGCTTCGAATGGTGGCACCGGCGCGTCGATGGTGAGGAATTCTCCTGTGAAGTAACACTCACCACACTCCATGTCGTTGACGAAACGCTCCTCCATGTCACCTGGCGTGATCTGACCGAAGAGAAAGCTGCCCAACAGCAACATCAACTCCTGGAGGCCGCCTTCAGGCAGTCGCCCGATGGTATTGCCATAGCTGGAGTGGACGGGATCATCCGCACTACCAACGAAGCCTGGGCAAGGATGCACGGATATTCGGCAGACGAGCTTCCCGGCAGACACATTAGCCTCTTTCATACACCTGAGCAGATGGAACGGGAAGTAGAGCCCTTCAATCAGGAGGTCGTTGCCCAAGGGGGGCACAGCGGGGAAGTGGGGCATGTCAGGAAAAATGGTGAGGTTTTCCCCACCTGGATGACCGTCACTCTGTTACGGGACGGTGAAGGAGTCCCCATTGGTCTGATCGGATCGGCCCATGATATTTCTGAACGCAAGGCTCAAGAGCGTCGTCTTCAGGAGTCCGAGATTCGCTACCGCACCCTTTTCGAACTGGCGCCAAACGCCATAGCAACGATTGATTTGGAGGATGGTGGATTTGTCCGGTTTAATCGTTTTGCCCATGAATATCTCGGTTATACCCGGCAGGAGTTCGAAAGATTGAAGGTCACGGATATCGATATCACCGAATCCCCCGAAGAGGTGCAACAACATCTACAGAAGATCAAACAAGAGGGTCATGACGTTTTTGAAAGCCAACACCGCACAAAGGATGGCCGGATACGTAATGTGGAGGTAATCTGCCAGCTGATCGAGATCGATGGCAAGAAGTTCAATCAATCGGTTTGGCGTGATATCACTGAGCAGAAAAGATCGGACAATGCACTCAGACAAGAGATGCAGCGCCGAACCAGTCTCTCCAGGTTGCTGGAGATATCCCTGGAGAGTCATCGGCAGGAGGAATTATTGCAGCGATTCCTTATAGAACTGTTGGATCAGCCAGTGATGAAGAGCCGCGATCAGGGTGCCATCTTCCTGGCCAACGAAGCAGGTGATCAACTGACCCTCGCGGTAGAGCATAATCTGGAGAAATATTTTATCAGCCACTGTCCCGGCGTACCCTTTGGCCACTGTCTGTGCGGTCGTGCGGCGTTGCAGGGCAAACCTATTCACTCCCTTTGCAGTGACGAACCCAGACATGAGATCCAATTCCCTGGGATGGAGTCCCACGGACACTATGTCATTCCCGTAGTCAGTGACGGACGGACACAGGGCGTGATTAACCTCTATCTCGATGCCGGGACTGAATATGACCAGATGGATGTTGACTATCTCAGTGCAGCGGCGGATATCCTCGCCGGTGCACTCAATCGCTTGCGTATTGAGAAGAAACTGCAACAACACAGTCTGCTTCTGGAACAGACAGTGAATGAACGTACGAGGGAACTGGCCAGGGCCGCTGCCAAGGCTGAGGAAGCCAACTTGGCGAAGTCCCGCTTTCTGGCCAATATGTCTCATGAGCTGCGTACACCGATGCACGCCATTCTCAGCTTTTCCAGCATGGGTATGCAGCGTCTGAACCAGGCGACTCTGGAAAAACTGGGGGCTTATTTCACCTACATCAATGAGAGTGGTGGCCGACTGCTGCTTCTGCTCAACAGTTTGCTGGACCTGGCAAAGCTGGAGTCTGATCGGATGTCGATGGAGTACACAGCCTCTGATCTTCAGGAAATTGTCAACCAGTGTGCAACCGAGCAGATGGCCAGATTGGAGGAACGGGCGCTGACGCTGGAGATCGTCCCGCCAACCTGTGAAACCAGAGGCCGTTTCGATTCGCAACGCATTGGCCAGGTCATCGGCAATCTGTTGGGTAATGCGATTAAATTCACCCCGTCCGGTCAGCGTATCACCATCGCCTTCAGTAACGGCACGCTCCTCTGCGGACGCCGTAAAGAGGATCAAAACCAGTGCCACTCACTGCAATTGAGTCTGCGTGATGAAGGCATAGGTATACCGGAGGATGAGCTGGAGACGGTATTCGACAAGTTTATTCAGAGCAGCAAGACACGCAGTGAAGGTGGGGGGACAGGTCTGGGGTTGGCGATCAGTAAAGAGATCATAGAGGCCCATGGCGGTATGATCTGGGCGCAAAATCACCTACAGGGAGGAGCGGAATTCATCTTTGAAATACCGCTTGCGCAAGAGCATGATCGGTCCGCTCATCCATAGTCGAGTATAAGACAACGATGCAAAAACAAAGACTTCAGTTTCTCACCATGATTATGCTATCTCCCTTTTTCTGCACGGGACAGGCAACAGCGTCCGGCTCGGAGATGGATCTGTTTGCACTGAATCTGGAGCAGTTGTTGGCGATTGAGGTCTCCACTCTGAACAAGCGGCCTCAGTCGTATTTCCAACTGCCGGCGGCGAGCTATATTCTCAACAGGAAAGAGATCGAGCGTTCGGGAGCGCTGACCATACCCGATCTGCTGGCGCGGGTTCCCGGCGTTTTCGTAAAGCAGCTGTCAAGTGATTTCACTGCCGTCTCGATACGCAACGATGTGCAGGTCTTCAACACCAGTCTGCTGGTACTCATCGATGGCAATCCCTTCTATCTGCCAGTCACCAGCAACGCCTTCTGGTCTGCGCTGCCGGTGGCTGTGGAGGAGATTGAGCGGATCGAAGTGATCCGGGGCGATGGAGGCATCGCCTGGGGGACCAACTCCTCGAGTGGCGTGGTCAATATCATCACCCGAACTGCCGCTACAGATCAGGGTAAGCAGGTGAACGGTGTTGTGGGCAATAACGGTCTGCTGCGCACCCACGGCACGGTATCAAACGACGGGTTGAAGCTCAGCGCTCATCTGGAACGGGATAGTGGCTGGTCAGATGACCCCTCTTCTTACCGTAATGGCTACCTCTCTGCACACTACGAAAAGGATCTCTCCGAATGGCATGCCGTTCTTTCCGGGCGGCTGCTTGAGAAGCGTACATCCGATGTGGAGAGTCTCTATACCGGTACCCTTGAGGATGCAGGAAGCCACAGCTACAGCGCCACGCTCTCCGTTTCACGCGATTTCGGGGAAGACACGCTCTTTCTCAAGGCCTTTGTCTACGACTTTGGAACAGATGTGGCTGTGACCAGCACTCAGGATGTACGACAAAAAACCTACGATCTGGAGGCGCGCTATCTGCTTAGACACGCCCTGTGGCAGCAAACTCAATTCGGTATCAACTATCGTCGCTACGTCTCAGAAATGGGGCCACAACCCTTTATCAACCAGAGTGACGAGAGAATCAGCGACTCATTGGTCAGTCTGACCATCGACCACGAAAGCCGAATCAGCCAGCAGACGACGCTCAACCTCGGGCTGCGCCACGAGCGCTTCAGCCTGCTTGCCGACAACGATGGAGTCTGGTCCTACACCCTGCGGTTGTCGCACCAACTCTCGGAGCAGACAGTGGTCTGGGGCAGTGCTAATCAATCCTGGCAGTTGCCCTCTTATGCTCAGACCGATTTCGAGGCATTTGCAGGGACCGCGGGATTCAGTCTCTTCTATCAGATTGGTAATCCGGATCTACAGCCGGCGCGTAACCGAAACCTTGAAATCGGCCTGCGCAATCGCTTTGCCGAGAACGGAACGGTCGACCTGAGCGCTTTCTACGGACAGGTCCGTGACGAAGCCTTCGTTGACCCGCTGGCGATAACCATCGAATCCGCCGGGTCGTTAACCCGCTTCAACCAGACCTATACCAACCACATCGAGAGCCGGTTGTGGGGGGCTGAGCTGCTGTTGGGTTGGGATGTCACTGCAGCGTTGCATACTGATCTCGGCCTGACCTGGTTTCACAAAGAGTCCGAGGTTCAGGATAGTCGCTATCGGGGGGAGATCAACGAGCAGTACGCACCGGAGTACAAGGTCACGCTCAACAGCCGCTATCGCTTCAGTGAAAAGACGGATCTCTCCCTGTTCATGCTGTATGAGGCGGGGCACAGCACTCAAGCCGCCACCCTCTATACGCCTACCAGCCAGACCGATGACCATTTTCGTCTGGACGGTAGTCTGAATCACCACTTCTCGCCTCAAGGCAGCCTCTCACTTGGATTCAAGAATCTGTTCAATTCAGCAGTGGAGTGGGACTATCCCTTCGCTGTCGCCCAGCCTGTTGAGGTTGAACCCAGCGTCTGGTTGAAACTGGGTTACCAGTTCGACTGATGGAACAGCCCGCCCTGCAAAAGCGCGCAAGGAATAGGGAATTGACTTCCCTGTTGTCGCGTTGTCTGTTGTTGTTTCTCTTGGCATTCACAGGCGATTTTGCCATCGCCGGTTCCGACACCTTTGATGAATACGCCGTCAAAGCGGCCATGATCTTCAACCTTCCCGGATTTACTCACTGGCCCGAACGGGCACTTTCCGAATCATCGGGCACACTGGATCTATGTGTTGTAGCCAGCGACAGGGTGAGGGGGGTTCTTGCCGGCCTTGATGGGAGAGCCGTTGGCAAACGTCGTTTCCGATTAAGAAAGGTGGACACTGAAATGAAATTTTCAGGTTGTGATCTGCTTTTTGTCAGCCGCACAGAACAACACAAGCTATCCCACATCTTCAGGCGCGTTGAGGGGCAACCCATGCGTTGAGGGGCAACCCATATTGACCATCGGAGAGACAGATGAGTTCGTGGAAACCGGCGGCATGATCAGTCTGATCACAATGGCACAAAAGGTAAAACTTAAGGTAAATCTCAATGCTGTCCGCCAAGCGGGTATGAAGCTCAACTCCAGATTGCTGAGATTGGCAACCATTGTGGAGAACCGGAATGAGTAGAATCTGGGCGATCCAGCGTTGGCGTGATACTTCGATCCACACCAAGTTGATCCTGGTGATGGGGATTGTCGCGGCTGTTGCGCTGCTGCTTTCATCAACAGCTATCGGTATCGGCGAATGGCATCGTGAACAGCAGAAATCCCGCGAAGAGTTGATCGAACTGGCCAGTGTGATTGCCTGGAACAGCGCTGCGGCCCTGGCGTTCAACGACAGGGAGGCTGCGATATCAACCTTGGGCTCGCTTTCCATCCGCTCGGAGATCGAGGCAGCGTTTCTCATACTCCCGAAGAGTGGGGTCTTTGCCGCTTTCAATCCAGGTGGTATCGATACAGAGAGGGTGCACGATTCCCTGGCTCGACATGAAACGAACCAGGAGGATGATGTGGAGATACCCGATCCACAGGATGTCCTGCCAGGAGCCCGGCCACACAACTATTGGCATTTCTCCGTGCCCGTTGTATTGCATGAAAACTCGATCGGAGAGCTTCACATCATCTACCGGCCTTCGAGAATCATCGATCATATGAGCGAGTATCTGGCCAGTCTGGCCACGGTTGCCGCAATAACCTTCCTGGTGGTCATCCTGCTGGCCTCATGGCTGCAAAAGCTCTTTTCTGCACCGCTACAGAATCTGCTCGAAACTATCAGGGAGATATCTCACAAAAGAGACTTCGGCATCCGTATCGTCGCTGCAGGTAACGATGAATTCGGCAAGCTCACGCATAGCTTCAACCGGATGATCGATGAGATTCAGCAGCGGGAAACCGAACTTGAAGGGCACCGGAAACACCTCGCACAGGAGGTGGAACGGCGTACTCAAGAACTGACGTAAACGCTGGAGCAAGCTGAATTCGCCAATCAGGCCAAGTCCATATTTCTGGCCAATATGTCTCATGAACTGCGCACCCCGATGCATGCCATTCTCAGTTTCTCTTCATTCGGTCTGAAAAAAGGAGAAACCGCAGAGCGGCAAAAACTGATCGAGTACTTTACCCATATTCAGACAAGTGGCAGCCGGCTACTGATACTGCTCAACGACCTGCTGGATCTGTCCAAGCTGGAAGCGGGACGCATGACACTGGAATATCGGCTGCATGATTTAAAGAGTGTGGCAGAAGATACCATTCACGAGCTGCGGGGACATATTGCAGATCAAGGTGTGTTGTGTGAACTCCTGCCCTCGGAAACAGATACCCAGGGAAAGTTCGATGCCCTGCGCATCGGCCAGGTGATAACCAATCTGCTCTCCAATGCCATCAAGTTCACAGCTACCGGGGGACATATCCAGATCTCTATCAGTCAGGAGAGACTGGAGGTTGACGGCCAGGAGATACCTGGGTTGCAGCTGAACGTTCTTGATCAGGGCGTTGGGATCCCGGAAGCAGAACTGGATACTATCTTCGATAAATTCATTCAGAGCAGCAAGACCCGCACCGGGGCTGGAGGCACCGGCTTGGGTCTGGCTATCAGCAAAGAGATTATCGAGGCGCATGCAGGACGGATCTGGGTTGAAAACAACTTGGAACAGGGGGCACAGTTCCACTTTCTGATCCCGGTTACTCCCCTCATCCAGTCAGCAGCGGAAAATAGAGCACAGTGAGCATGCGACTATTTCAACCCCACTCTGAACTGACTTCCCTGAGCAAGGAGCAGCAGCGACAGGTTGATCAAGCGGGCAGTATTGACCTTGGACGGCGCTCAGGTGTCATAGCGTTAGCCTATCCAATACTTCTCGGCATTTTTGTACTGGGCAACCGTGAACTGTACGCCAAAATGGATCTGTTAAGCTTGGTGATTTTCAGCCTGCTTCTGGTCAGTTTGGTCAGGTTTATCTATGGTCGCCGGCTCGCTCAGGCCACTGATAAAAGTATCGATGGGCTAAGGCTTCGATACATTTTCTGGACCCTGGGGACGACTCTGCTGATAGGTATGATGCTCTGCATAATTGTGATCGTTACCGAACTCTCGCTGGAAGGTATGACTGCGATTGTGATTGGTTTGGGAATATGCGCCGGTGCCCTGGCTACGATGAATCTCTATCAACTGCCATGGGCTTTTTTTCTCTTGCTGTTTTGGTCTCCAACCGTGCTGGCCTGCATATATATAGGTATGCAGGGAAACAATACTGTGCTCCTGTTCGGCGCCCTCATCGCTGTCTATGCTCTATTCATTTACCTATTGGGCAATCGGCTGGCAAAAGAGTATTGGCGCAGTCAGTGCATGGTGGTCGAACTTGAACATAAAACCGGACAACTGGTCACAGCCAATGAGCATCTGACTTCTGCACAACAGGAGTTGATGGCGCACCAGAATAATCTGCAAGACCTTATAGATGAACAGACAAAAGATTTGGTATTGGCCAAGGAGCAGGCCGAAGAGGCCAACCAGGCAAAATCCCGGTTCCTTGCCAACATGTCTCACGAACTCCGTACTCCAATGCACGCTATTTTGAGTTTTTCATCCTTTGGCCTGAAAAAAGGAGAAACTGCAGAACGAAAAAAACTAATCGACTACTTCTCTCATGTTCATGCAAGTGGTGAGCGCCTGTTGATACTGCTCAATGGTATTCTCGACTTGGCGAAACTTGAATCGGGCCGTATGGAGATGGCGTTTAAGCACAACGATCTCATGGAGGCCGCCGAGGAGGCGGTTACTGAACTGGGGCGTTACATTCAGGATCAAGGACTGCACTGTGAACTTACATCCCAGGAAAAATGCGCATATGGCGATTTCGACGCACTGCGGATAGGCCAGGTCATTCGTAATTTACTCTCCAATGCCGTCAAGTTCACTCCGTCCGGGGGCCATATTCACCTGACTGTCCAGACAGGCAATATGACCCATGACAGGCAGACAATCCCTGCTCTACATTTCAAGATTCAGGATCAGGGTATAGGTATTCCAAAGGTCGAACAGAAGAAGGTCTTTAAGAAATTTATTCAGAGCAGCAAGATTGAGGCAGGAACCGTAGGTACAGGTCTGGGGCTTGCCATTTGTAAAGAGATTATAGATGCCCACAGAGGCCATATATGGGTAGAGCAGGCTCCAGGGAAAGGGGCCATTTTCCAGTTTCTGATACCCGTGTCCGACACTCGGGAAAAATCGGGGAACTGATTAAAGAAAAACCGTGAGATGCCGATAATCCTTGCATTCAGAAATTACAACGAAGGAACCCCTGATTAGTTGAATCACTGTCATCTCGACCCTGGGAATAGGTATAAAAAACATTGCTATCAATAGGTTACGTTGGTAAGTAAACGGATTTAGCGTTTACGAACCTATGGATGGAGATGACAATTAATCAGAGGCTCCAAAAATTATGGGAATATAAGAATGGAAGAGCAGATAAAGACTCAACCCCTGATTCTTGGTGTTGACGATGAACCGCTTAACCAGATCATCCTCGAAGAACTTCTGTCCACTGAATTTGAACTGATTTCTGCTGAAAATGGACAGGCTTGCATCGAAACCGTCGCGACCCGCAGGCCCGACCTGATCATCATGGATGTCAATATGCCGGTACTGAACGGATTGGAAACCTGCCGCCGGCTCCGTCAAGATCCTGACTATGGTGAACTCCCGATCATTTTTGTATCGGCTCTGGCATCATCCGAAGAGCGCCTGGCAGGGTATGAAGCAGGTGCTGATGACTACATCACAAAGCCATTTGATGAAAGTGAGCTTAAAGCCAAAATCTGCATCGCACTAAAAAACTACGAACAGAAGAATAAGCTGCGCAACTCATCTCAGGATGCGATGCAGATGGCGATGGCCGCCATGACCAGTGCCGCAGAATTTGGGGTGATTTTAAGGTTTTTTCAGAGCAGTTTTTCCAGTAAGAATTTCACCGAACTTGGGCAGCAAGTCTTTTCTGTTCTGGATGAATATGGGTTATCAGGAAGTTTGATAATGAAACAGCAGCAGGGGACCCTGTTCATCACGAAAGACGGGCTTGATCGCCCTTTGGAGCAATCAGTGCTGGAAGGCCTGATCGGCGGGCAGCGCATCTTCGAATTTGGCAGCCGAGCCGTCTTTAATGGTGAGAGGGCATCACTGCTGATTCGCAGCATGCCTCATGATGATGGAGAAAAGGTGGGGCGTCTGAAGGACACTCTGGCGGTATTGATTGAGGGTGTGGATGCAAGAATCAAGGGCATAGAGACCGAGCAGAAACTCTACAGACGCCAACAGGATCTTTCCGGGGTCATTGAAATGGCCAGGCAGAGCCTTGCCGGAATCGACAGTCAACATAAGCAGCAACGCATCGAGAATGCCCAGATACTTTCCGACATGGGAACTGGTATCGAGAAATCGTTCATGCATCTGGGTCTCTCCGGAGAGCAGGAGGATGCTCTTATGGAGATGATCACTGAAACAGAGGCAAAGACCGATGCTCTCTACGAAGCCGGACAGGCGCTGGATGAACAGTTCGGAAATATCATGCTCCGCCTCAAATCCTCCCTGAAGGAAAATAGTGAAACTGATAGATAACTCAAGCAATCATGGTGCGCACGGCGCACCCTACCAGATGGATTGAACGCCAAAACTTGAGTAGATAAAACGTCGCACAACAGGAGAGCTTAGCCTAAATGTGACGAACGTAGGGTGTGCTGTGCGCATCTGAATACTACCGCCTGCTTTTAAGGATCGGCATGCTGCTCACGGATCTCTATCAGCTGATCCAGAATAGTGTTGAATGCGGTGACCAGGGCCGGATCAAAGTGGATGCCGGACTGCTCATTGATCAGTTTCATTGCGTCCTCAATCGGCCAGGCGGACTTGTAGGGACGAGACATGGTCAGAGCATCGAATACGTCGGCAATAGCAACAATACGGCCTTTGATCGAAATCTGATGACCTTTCAGTCCTTTTGGATACCCGCTGCCGTCCCATTTTTCATGGTGTGTCAGCGCGATAGTGCGGGCACATTCGATGAGCAGATTGGAACCACCCCGGAGAATTTTGGCGCCGATGGTGGTGTGTTTCTTCATTATCTCCCACTCATCAGCATCCAGCTTTCCGGGCTTCAGCAGGATCTTGTCTGGAATACCAATCTTGCCGATGTCATGCATTGGCGCTGCATAGAGTATCCGTTCAGCCTCATCCGCACTTATCCCAATCTGTAGGGCAAGAAGCCTGGAGTAGTGTCCAACACGAACAGTGTGTTCCCCTGTCTCGGTATCGCGGAACTCAGCGGCATATCCCAGGCGTTTGACGATCTCCGCCTGGGTTTCCAATAGCTCTCTGGTTTTTGCTCTGACCGCACGCTCCAGGGTCGAACTGTAGTGAGTGATCAGTTTGTGGGCGAGAGAGACTTCAAGCAGATTGTAGGCGCGGCTCAATACCTCTTCGCTGTCGAAAGGTTTGACCAGGAAATCCTTGGCGCCTCCCCGTAGAGCCCGCAAGCGAGTCTCCCGATCACCTATCGCAGTGAGTACCAGCACCGGCGGTGGGGGTTCGTGGTTCTGCTCGCTGAAATGCGACATTACCTCGAATCCGTCCATACCCGGCATGTTGAGATCCAACAGTACCAGATCGAAGCATTGTTGCTTGAAAAGCGTTACGGCCTCTTTTGGGTCTGTAGTGGATTGGACGTTTGGGTAGCCGGCGTTCTCAAATATCTCCTCCACCACGAGAAGATTCAACGGTTCGTCATCAACTACCAGAATCTGTCCGGCTTTGATTTCCGACTCGGTGATCATGCGGAATCCACCCTATTTGGTACGGAAATCAAATACTACTCGCTCTGCAGGTGGTGTTTGAGTAAATTTTCGAAAATAGTGATTAGTTAATGATAACTGGCAAAGTTGACATAGCTTGATGATCATAGCAAATATTCTGGTTGGGTTTGTCGCCTTTCTTCATGTTTGTTTCCTTGTTCTTGAGATGTTCCTTTGGGATAAACCATTTGGTCTGCGGACATTTGGTCATACGAAGGAATTTGCCGGAGTATCAAAGACCCTGGCAATGAACCAGGGACTGTATAACGGGTTCCTGGCAGCTGGACTTGTGTGGGGTCTTTACCTGGGTTCGGCAGGGAATTCAATCATGTTCTTCGTGCGCTTCGTGTAAAAACTATAGGACCTGTCGAATATCCGCCTGTTTTAAAAACACCTCCTCACTTTCCTGTTCTGCTTGAATCGGCTCTCCAAAAAGCTGTTGAAATTCATCAACTGCAATATAAGACCAGGCTGAGCGGTCACTGAATAACTGCTTCATCAAGGTACGATTGAGCGAATGACCAGGTTTGTAGGCGTAGTAGTGGCCAAATATCGGTACGCCCGCAAGCGCAAGATCACCAAAAGCGTCGAGCACCTTGTGGCGTACAAACTCATTGTCATAGCGCAGCCCACCTTCATTGACGATGCGTTCCCCATCCACAAGCACTGCATTGTTCAACGATCCTCCAAGGGCAAGTCCACGACTCCGCAGCTCATTCAATTGTTGGGCGAAGCCAAAAGTCCTTGCTCTTGCGATATCGTTTCGGAATGCCTCATTCACCAACTCCACGGAGAATGTTTGGGCGCCGACTGCGGTGCCTGGGAAATCGATGGCAATCGTAATCCTGGGTGTGGGATGTGGCATCAGGATGGCGAACTTGTCATCCTCGCGCACCTCAATCGGCCGCTGTACCCATATTGCATGTCGGGGCGCACTCTGTTTCCGGGTACCAATGTGCTCGATGGTGGTGGCAAAGGGTGCCGCACTGCCGTCCATGATTGGGACTTCCGGACCATCCACTTCAACCAAAGCGTTATCCACGCCGCAGCCGAAGAGGGCGGCCATCAGATGTTCTACCGTATCGACGGTTGTTCCCTGTTTATTTATCAGCGTCGTTGACATGGCTGTGGCATGCACGTTGTACCAGCGCGCAGGGATCAATCCTGTGCCTGGCTCAACATCTTTGCGCAAAAAGTAGATCCCACTGCTCTCCATGCTTGGTTTAAGTGTGATCTTGGCTCTTTTTCCGCTATGCAAGCCGATACCCACGAAACTGATGGGTTCCCGAAGGGTTTTCTGATATTGGATATGATTGTTCATGGCACATCTCCTAGTGTCATGCTCAACACTAAAGGAGATGGTTTAACTGAGCTGGTCCCTTACCGCCAATCAGGTGTCTGAAGGCGCCACTCGATCACATTTGTGGGGGATGGGTTTGGGTCCTTTCTCTGGACGCTTCCCTGAATTGCAGCGGACTCTGGCCGGTCCAGCGTTTGAAGGCGCGGGAGAAATTACTCGGTTCGCTGAAACCGAGCATATAACCGATCTCGATGATCTGGCGCTCGCTGTTTGACAGGTACTCCTGTGCCAGTTGCCGACGTGTCCCTGCCAGTATCTCTTTGTAACTTGTCCGTTCATTTTTCAGCTGCCGCTGGAGGCTCCGCAGACTCATATTGAGTCGCTGTACAATCGACTCTTCACTGATGGTCCCGCCGGGCAGGGCGTCGATGATCAGCGTCCTGAGCCGTGCGGAAAGCGTCTGTGGGTCAAAGCGTTCCAGGTATTCGATGACGACCTGATCGTTTATTCTTGCCAAATCAGGGTTGGCGGTGGGCAGTGGACGGTCGAATGTTTCCCGATCAAACAGGATCTGGTTGCTAACGCTGGAAAACGTGACGGGGCAGCCAAAGTAGTGCCGGTAGCGGGTGGCGCATGTGGCTGGGGATTTTCTTTGCAGATAGACGTGAATAGGACGCACTGTGGAACCGGCCGTGATGCGGGACATCGCCACAAACACAGCCAGAGTACCATCGATGGAAGCGGGATCCGGTGTGGCCCGGAAACGTTCTGTGGAGAAGTCGATTCTATAGTGATCACCCTCTGGATTCAGGCTGATCTTGAATGCAGTGGAGAGGAAGCGCTGATAACAGACGACCCGTTCGATCGCTTCGCGCAGGCTGTTGCTCGAGATCATGGAGAGCCCAATCCCATGTAGTGCGGCAGGTTGCACCACATCTGCCAGTCCCAATCCGAAACACTCGTCCCCGGACCATTCCACCGCCAGCCGCCATGCACGCTGCATCAAGGGGACTGGGATTCGCCCATTCGGGTCGTTGTATTCATCGGGCCTGATACCCAGCTGTGCGAGAAATGCATCCAGGTCGAGACCCTTGGCAATGACGGCCTGGGCCAGCAGTGTGGCGGCACTGACCAGTGTCGTATTGGTGCTCTGTTCTTCGGATGCCTTCATGAGCGACTTGGATATTCCGGATATTATTTTGTTGTCCATAGGGTACAATTCGCCCCCATGTTTTGCGAATACGATCTTCACAACCATTCCACTGCCTCAGACGGTACTCTGGCGCCTGCCAGCCTGGTGCAAATGGCGGCAGATGCCGGTGTGCGCGTGTTGGCATTGACCGATCATGACAGCACTGAAGGTGTTCCCGAGGCGGTGGAGGCAGCTGCACGACTCGATATCCATCTGATTGCGGGGGCTGAAATCTCCGTGACCTGGCAGCGGCAGACGATCCACATCGTGGCGCTGAATCTCGACATCGATTGCGGCGTGCTGCAAGAAGGTCTGAAAAGCTTACGCCAGCGGCGGGATCGACGTGCCGAGGAGATATCGCGGCGGCTGGAGAAGAGCGGAATTCCCGATGCACTCGAGGGGGCACGAAGTTTTTCCAACGGCAGACTGATCAGCCGTACTCACTTTGCACGTTATCTGGCAAAGATTGGCGCAGCTTCCGACGAGCGGGCTGTTTTCAAACATTTTCTGGTCAATGGCAAGCCTGGGCATGTTGCGGGCCAGTGGGCCTCCCTGGATGAGGCGGTTGGCTGGATCAGGGAGGCTGGTGGGCAGGCCGTAGTGGCGCATCCGGCTCGATACAGGATGACGCGCACCAAACTGCGGCGTCTGCTGGCGGATTTTGTCGAGGTTGGAGGCGTGGGTCTGGAGGTTGTCTCCGGCAGCCACAGCAAGGATGAGGCCTTTACCATGGCCCGGCACGCTGAGGATTTTGGTCTGCTGGCATCTGCCGGTTCAGATTTCCACACACCGGAAAATCCCTGGATTGCGTTGGGACGTTTACCGCTGCTTCCTGACAGCTGTGCCCCTGTTTGGCAGGATTGGGGCCTCGCGATAGAGAGCCCAATTCAGGCAATGTCAGTTTGACGGACGAGAGATATGGCGCAGTTTTTTCAGATACACCCGGATAACCCTCAGCCGCGTTTGATCCGCCAGGTGGTAAATATCATCCGTCAGGGCGGCTTGGTGATCTATCCGACAGACTCCAGTTATGCCTTGGGATGCCAGATCGGAGATAAGGGGGCGATGGAGAAGATTCGACGTATTCGCAAGTTGGATGAGAGCCACAACTTTACGCTTGTGTGCAGGGATCTCACTGAGATCTCCAACTATGCCAAGGTGGGCAATCAGGAGTTCAGGCTGCTGAAGACCCTGACACCCGGCCCCTACACTTTTATCCATCAGGCCACAAAGCAGGTACCCCGCCGGCTGCAGCATGCCAAGAGAAAAACCATCGGTATCCGCGTGCCCGACAACCAGATCGTCAGGGATATGCTCGAAGAGCTGGGAGAGCCGATCATGAGCACCACTCTGATCCTGCCGGGTGATGAAATGCCGCTCACCGATCCCTATGAGATGCGCCAGATTCTGGATCATGAGGTGGACCTGATCATCGATGGGGGTTATTGCGGTTTTGAACCCACCTCTGTGGTGGTGATGACGGAAGAGACGCCGGAAATTGCCAGGGCCGGCAAGGGCGATGTCTCCCTGTTCGAGGTATAATCCGCCGATGGACGAAATCCTATACAAGCTTTCCATTTTTGCGCTGCCCCTGCTGTTTGCCGTCACCGTGCATGAAGCGGCCCACGGCTGGATGGCGGAGAAGCTGGGAGACGGCACCGCGCGTATGCTCGGGCGGGTGACGCTGAACCCTCTCCGGCACATCGACCCTGTCGGTACAGTGATGGTGCCGATTGCAGTCTATCTGCTTAGCGGATTTATATTTGGCTGGGCCAAACCGGTGCCCGTCAACTGGAACAATCTGCACAATACCCGGCGGGATGTGGCATTGGTGTCCCTGGCCGGGCCGGGTGCAAATTTCCTGATGGCCCTGATCTGGGCGCTGCTGATCTATCTGGGATTATGGATTATTAATTCACTTGAATGGGTGGCGCGTCCATTGATCTACATGGGCGTGGCCGGTGTCCTTTTCAACGCTATTTTAATGGCGCTGAACCTGCTGCCGGTGCCGCCTCTGGATGGTGGTCGCGTTGTCTATTCACTGTTGCCGCCGAAGATGGCACAGGTCTACTCCCGTCTTGAACCCTATGGTCTGTTTATTGTTGTCCTGCTGTTGGCGACAGGTCTGCTGGGGATGATTCTCTGGCCCCTGGTCGGCTTGACCATTTCGATCCTGCCGGCAACGGATATTGTGACTCAACTGATCCCCGTCATTCTCAGTCCCGCAAGGAGTTGATCTTGAATTCTGTTTCCGCACAGCACTCGCGCGTGCTCTCCGGCATGCGCCCTACCGGACGTCTCCATCTGGGCCACTATCACGGCGTGCTGAAAAACTGGGTGGAACTCCAGCACGAGCACGAGTGTTTCTTCTTCGTTGCCGACTGGCACGCATTGACCACTCACTATGATGACCCCTCAGTGGTTCCGGCGAGTGTGCGCGACATGGTGATCGACTGGCTGGCAGCCGGTGTCGATACCGAGAAGGCGACCCTGTTCGTGCAGTCCCACGTGCCGGAACATGCGGAGTTGCATCTGCTGCTCTCCATGATTACCCCGCTGGGCTGGCTGGAGCGGGTGCCCAGTTATAAGGATCAGCAGGAGAAGCTGAAAGAGAAGGATCTGGCCACCTATGGTTTTCTCGGTTACCCACTGCTGCAGTCTGCGGATATCCTGATCTACAAGGCCGGATATGTTCCGGTGGGCGAGGATCAGGTAGCGCATGTTGAACTGACCCGTGAAGTGGCGCGCCGCTTCAACCATATTTACGGGCGTGAGGCCGACTTCGAAGAGAAGGCAGAGCAGGCGAAGAAGAAGATGGGCAAAAAGAACGCCAAGGCGTTCGATCGATACCGCCGCGCCTATCAGGAGCAGGGTGATCCGGATGCGTTGACCTCGGCCCGCGACCTGCTCGAGTCCCAACAAAACATTACCGACAGCGACCGGGAACGGCTGTTCGGTTTCCTTGAAGGGGGCGGCAGGATTATCCTGGTGGAGCCCCAGCCCTTGTTGACCAAGGCCTCCAAGATGCCTGGGCTGGACGGCCAGAAGATGTCCAAGTCCTACGGCAATACCATCTCTCTGCGGGAGAGCCCGGAATCTCTGGAAACCATGCTCAAGCGCATGCCCACCGACACCAACCGGGTGCGGCGCACCGATCCTGGCGATCCGGCCAAATGTCCGGTCTGGCAGTTTCACGAGGTCTACTCCAATGCTGAGATAAAGAATTGGGTGCAGGAGGGGTGCCGCTCTGCTGGAATCGGCTGTCTCGACTGCAAGGCGCCGGTCATCGAATCAGTGCTGGCGGAACTCAGACCGATGCAGGCGAGGGCGGAGGCGTTCGAGGCACAGCCGGAATTGGTGGACGACATTATCGCTGCAGGCTGTGAAAGGGCACGGGAAGTGGCGAAAGAGACAATGGCAGAGGTACGCCAGGTCATGTCTCTGGATCGCTTCTGAACCGGCATTCAAAATGGAGCCCACAGAAACACATCCTCACCACCATCCTGAGCAGGAGGAGATGCCCTTCGCAGTGGTTCAGGGTGAGCCTTTGGCAACGCCGCCGACGGATCTCTATATCCCGCCGGATGCGCTGGAGGTGTTTCTCGATGCCTTCGAGGGACCACTGGATCTGCTGCTCTATCTGATCAAACGACAGAACCTGGATATTCTCGACATCCCCGTCGCTGAGATTACCCTGCAGTATGTCCAGTACATCGAGATGATGGAGGATCTGCGGCTTGAACTGGCTGCGGAATATCTGGTGATGGCAGCGATGCTGGCAGAGATCAAATCCCGTATGTTGCTGCCGCGTCCGGTCAGTGAGGACGACGAAGGTGAAGACCCTCGGGCGGAACTGGTGCGCCGCCTGCAGGAGTACGAACGCTACAAGCAGGCCGCAGAGGATCTCGATGGCTTGGAGCACATGACCCGCGATAACTTTCAGGGGCATGCCGAACTGGTCGACCGCCATGTTGAGGCGAGGGACCCTGATGTGGGTCTGAAAGAGGTACTGTTGGCCTTTCGTGACGTGTTGCATCGGGCGGATATGTTTACCAGCCATCGTGTCGAAAAAGAGGCGCTCTCTGTCAGGGAGAAGATGTCTCTGGTGCTGGAAAAGATCAACGGCGAAAGTTTTACTGACTTTACCGATCTGTTTGATTTAACCGAGGGCAGGCTGGGCGTGGTGGTCACTTTTCTGGCAGTTCTTGAGTTAATCAAGGGTTCGCTGGTTGAATTGGTGCAGTCGGAGTCCTTTGCCCCAATTCACATAAAAGCGGTGACATCCTGAGGAAATGAACCAGCATGTCATCTAACGAAACACTGAAGCAGATCATTGAAGCTGCGCTGCTGGCGGCAGGCAGACCTTTGAACCTGGATCAGTTACAGGCCCTGTTCGAGAAAGAAGATGAGCCGGAAAAGAAGCGTCTGCGGGAGATACTCGCCGAACTGACAGAGGACTATCAGGGGCGTGGGATCGAAATCAGAGAGGTCGGCAATGGTTTTCGTATCCAAGTGCGTAGCAAATTCTCTCCCTGGGTCTCCAAACTCTGGGATGAGCGTCCGCCAAAATACTCCCGTGCACTGCTGGAGACCCTGGCGCTGATCGCCTACCGTCAACCGATCACCCGTGGAGAGATCGAGGATATTCGTGGCGTCAGTGTCAGCACCAATATCGTCAAGACCCTCACGGAACGGGAGTGGGTGCGAGTGGTGGGCCATCGTGACGTGCCGGGTAAACCGGCGCTATACGCCACCACCAAAGAGTTTCTCGATTACTTCAACCTGAAGGGACTGAGTGAATTGCCGACGCTGACGGAGATTCGAGACCTCGATTCCATCAATCGCGAACTGGAATTGAAAGACCCCGATAAACTGGATGAGGAGCCGACCGAGTCTGAGCAGACGCCAGACGAAGTCATGGATGCTCAACCGGTGGTGGAAACAGATCAATTGGACGAGAATGAAATCCCGGAAGATGAGTCTGGCCAAAAGAGTGAGCATTCGACGGTATCGGAGACACAAGATACCAGTGTCGATGCCGAAAAAGATGAATTAGAGCCCGATCAGATTGATCAGGCTGAGACCGGTCGTGTAGATGAGTGATAAAAAGATAAATTCAGGTGAGCGCCTGCAAAAAGTGCTGGCCAATGCCGGCATGGGATCCCGACGTGAGATCGAAGGCTGGATCAGCGCAGGCCGGATCGAGGTCAATGGGGAGACAGCACAGCTTGGGCAGCGGGTGCAACCGAGTGACCGTATCAAAGTGGATGGACGTCCGGTCTCCAGCAAACGTATGGCTGCTCCCGAACGTGAAGTGATGGTTTACAACAAACCGGAAGGGGAGCTGGTTACCCGCAAGGATCCGGAGGGACGCCGCACGGTTTTTGAACATCTGCCGCGACTCAAACATGGCCGCTGGATTCCCGTGGGTCGCCTCGATCTCAACTCCTCCGGTCTATTGTTGCTGACCACCGATGGCGAACTGGCCAACCGGCTGATGCATCCAAGCCGCCAGGTGGAGCGGGAGTATGCTGTGCGCGTCATGGGGCAGGTCACCGAGGATCAGCTAAAACAGTTGACGCATGGAGTAGAGCTTGAAGACGGACCCGCGCGATTCGAAGAGATCGTTGAATCGGGTGGTGAAGGGATCAACCGCTGGTATCACGTCGTTATCATGGAGGGGCGCCAACGGGAAGTGCGCCGCATGTGGGAAGCGGTTGGGGCGCAGGTCAATCGCCTGAAGCGCGTACGTTACGGTAGTGTGATGCTCGACAGTGCACTGAAAGTGGGACGTTGGCGCTATCTGAACACACCGGAATTAAATGAACTACTGGAAGCAATGGGGCTGGAGCCGGAAAAGCGCCAGCGTGCACCGCGCTCGGGTGGCGATGATCGGTATAGTGGGAAAACATCCAAAGACGGGGCGCGCCAGCGTCGCGAGGATGGTCCGAAACGTCCCTGGAAAGGTCGTGACAGTGAAGAATTCAAGTCACCACGACGAAGCGAAGACGAAAGCGGCCCATGGAAACGTAAACCTGGAAAGAAATCCGCACCCACCAAACGTCGTGAGGGAACCTCTGATCCCTGGGGACGTAAAAAACGCTAGCATTGAGACTGTCAAAACAATCACTCACCCAAATCTTCGATGCCCTGTTGTCGGCATACGGGCAGCAGCACTGGTGGCCTGGAGAGACACCCTTTGAGGTGATGGTCGGGGCGGTGTTGACCCAGAACACCACTTGGTCGAATGTGGAGCGGGCAATCTGCAATCTCAAGGAGGCAGGGTTGCTCGACGGCCAAAAAATGGCGGAAGCCGATACGCCTCTCCTGGCACAGCTGATTCGCCCGTCCGGGTATTTCAATATCAAGGCAAAACGGTTGCAGAATCTCTGCAATGCTTTGATCGCAGCAGAAGCACTGGATTCGATGTCCGATGAGGTGCTGCGGAAGTGGCTGCTCGATATCAATGGTATCGGCCCAGAGACCGCTGACGATATCCTGCTCTATGCTTTTGAACGTCCGTTTTTTGTGATCGATGCCTACACCCGCAGACTCTTTTTTCGATTTGGACTGGTATCGGGTGATGAAAGTTATGAGATGCTGCGATCAGAGTTCGAGCAGACGCTGGGTCCGGATGTCGAGCTGTATAATGAATACCACGCATTGATCGTCCGTCATGCGAAAGAGGCCTGCCGGACCAAACCGTTATGTGAGGTCTGTTGCTTACGTCGATCCTGTGGGTGGAAAGATTGGTAGGCCGGTTCAAGCGTAGTGGAACCGGCAAACAAGGATTGTAGATTTATTGCCTGATCCGCTGCGCTTGATCAGGCCTACGGGTTCATTTTGCGACTGCAACCTGATTACGGCCCCTCTCCTTGGCTTGGTAGAGTGCTTCGTCGGCCCTGATGAAAAGATGTTCACTCTTTTCGTTGGAATTGAGTGTGGCAATACCAAGACTCATCGTGATGCTCAGCCCCTTTGAACTGGCAAAGACCAGTGCTTCGATATTCTGTCTTATGCGTTCGGCAAGAAGAAGCGCACCCGCCTGGTCAGTACCACTCAATACAACCGCGAACTCCTCGCCGCCATAGCGGTAGAGTGCATCACTGCTGCGAATAGTGGCTTCGACTGCCTGGGCCACGCATTTCAGCGCATAGTCTCCAATGGAGTGACCATACTGGTCGTTGACCTTTTTGAAAAAATCGATATCAAGAACGATGAGAGAGAGTTCAGATCCGTTGCGATGGCCCAGTTCTACCTCCCGGTGGAAATTGCTGTCGAAGGCTGTCCGGTTTTTTACGCCAGTCAGTGAATCAACAAAGGCGGATTGGATTGCTTCTCGATAGAGCAGGGCGTTGCGTAGAGGGTAGAGCAGGGTAGTCAGAAGATTCTCCAGCATCTTGGCTTCCGTGTCTTTAAATCGTCTGCTGCGGCTGAAACCAATATCTCCGAGTGGCTGACCCAGGACCTTAAGACTATAGTTAATGCTATGACGACACTGTTCTCCCGTGGTGATGGCTAATGCTTCATCCGGTAGTTGGAATGTTGCGCCGTCATATTTGAAATGGGATTTGATGATGTCAAAGAAAAGCTCAATCAGGTTCTCCAGTTCAAGCGTGGTCTGTAGTCTGGTCGTGAGTTCCACCACCTGAGCAATCTGCTGTCCACCCTCGCTGCTCCGTGCAATGCCCTCGGGTAGAAGAGAAACACCTGATGGAGAGTTGCTTTCTAAGCTTTGGATGTAACCCGTCATTTTTCTGACCTGCGTTTTTGTGATTTGTTTTGTCTGTAGCGATTAGCATGCCAAAAAAATAATTGCTAACAAAAACAATAGTATATGACATCTGTCTCTTGCTAATGTCAAAAAAGTGCCGCGAATAGGGTACTCGCATTGGGACTATAATTACTTTTACAGGTAATACGTGACACGCTATCAAACCAATTGACCCGTCATGGATGCGGTTTACAATTGGGTCCGGCTTTTTTGATCTTGTGCGTTTAACATATCGCAGCAGGCATCTTGGCCAACGACCATAAGGTACAGATCGTGAATTTCTCTCTGATGATTAAATTACTGGGTTGCATTTTACTGGTAAGCACCCCGACATTTGCCGCAGAAAATGAGAATGTGGCGTTAACCGCCGGACTGATTAATCCTGGTTTTCATGAAAAGCCTGGCTGGTTCCGCCACTCTTTTCTCGATCTGCGGGAGGATGTCGAAGAGGCTGCGGATTCCGGTAAACGGATTTTGCTTTTTTTTCATCAGGATGGCTGTCCCTACTGTGCGAAACTGCTGAAAGAAAACTGGTCTCTCAGGCCGCTTGTGGAAAAGACCCAAGAAAACTTTGAAGTCATCGCAATCAATATTTGGGGTGACCAGGAAGTGACCGATTTGCGGGGGACAGAAACCACCGAGAAGCGTTTTTCTGAATCCCTCAAGGTGATGTACACACCGACCTTGGTCTTTCTGGATGAGGCGGGAAGACAGGCTTTGCGTATCAATGGCTACTACCCGCCGCATAAATTCGAGGCGGCGCTAGACTATGTGGCTGGACATCTTGAGCGCAAGCAACCCTATCGTGACTATCTGGCCAGTGTTCAGCCACAGGCGGTGAGTGGGAAATTGCATCAGGAGGTTGGTTTTCTGCCACTGCCGTTGGACTTGCGTGCCAAAGCCAGAGCGCGCAATAAGCCCTTATTGGTATTGATGGAGCAGAAAGCCTGTTCCGCTTGCGATGAATTACACGGTAAAATCATGCGGAAACCGGCAGTCAGAAAAACGCTGGATGCATTCGACATTGCTCTTGTCGATGTCTGGAGTGGAGAGACTTTGATAACACCTGGAGGCGTGCAACGGACGGTGAGTGAGTGGACGAAAGAACTCGGCATCCAGTATGTACCCAGCATGCTCTTTTTCGATCCGACGGGAAAAGAGGTGTTTCGCGCGGAGGCGTTTTTGAAAACCTTTCACACTCATGCAGCGATGGATTATGTATCCACTGGCGCCTATCTTAGTCAACCTAATTTCCAACGGTATGTGCAATCCAGGGCGGCGGAGATGGAAGCCAAAGGCATCGTCGTCGATCTGATGGAATAGTTTCCAATCTATAAAATAAATCAATAATTAGGAAGAGTATGGAGAAGATTATCGGGTACATCCTGCGTTTTGCCATGCGGGTCTACACAAACAAACTGAACAGGGTTGCGGAGCGCAACAATACCACTTCAAGGGAGAGGAAAGATCGATACGATATTCTGATTACGGGAACCTTCTATTCCGATCAGTGGATTATCTCCCATCTACGGCCGATGTCGGAGTCTAACCGGGTCGGCCGGATCTATATGGTTGCCGCGACGAAGTTGCCGGAGATTGACAAGGTCATACCGATCTATCCGAATGCCAGATTACAAAAAATTGTGGGTGGCACGATTGCCCGCCTGATCACCCTATCAAAGGTTGCAAAAGAGAAACGTCCGGACGTGATCGTCGGATTCCATCTGCTGCTCAACGGACTGTTGGTCGTGTTGCTTGGAAAAAAATATGATGGTCATTCGGTCTACCTATGCGGCGGTGGTCCCCTGGAGGTGCTCGGCGGCGGTTATCTCACCGAAAACAAGTTATTCAAACAACTTGGCAGACACGATGCAGTGGTGGAAAAGGCGCTGATCAACGCTGCCTCCCATTTTGGCAGCGTCGTGGTACGGGGAACAGATGCCAAGCACTTTTTTGAAGAGCGGGGTGTCAAGGGTGATGATATCTATATCATGTCCGGCGGGATCGATGGCGCCAGTTACTACCCTGGTGAAGAAGAGAAGCGTGCTGATCTGATCTTTGTCGGAAGAATTTCCAATATCAAAAGGGTGGATATTCTTCTACAGATCGTTGCAAAACTGAAACCGGAGCACCTTGCAATCAAGGCACTGATTGTCGGTGATGGTCCGGATCGTGAAGAGATGGAGCAGATGGCTGCCTCCCTGGGTATCAGTGAGAATATCGACTTTGTTGGTTGGCAGACAGAGGTGGGTGACTGGTATCGGCAGGCGCGTGTATTTATTCTGACTTCCGATTCCGAAGGACTCTCCCAATCGATGATACAGGCGATGATGACGGGGCTTCCTGCCGTAGTCTCGGACGTGGGGGATCTCAGTGAGTTGGTTGAAAATGATCGAAATGGATTCCTGATACAGAACCAGGATATTGACGCATATGCATCTGCAATTTCGGGTCTGTTGGATGATCCGGATAAATTAGCGATTTTTGGGACGGCGGCAAAGGTTGTGGCTGATCAGTGTGAAGTTGGAGAAGTCGCCAAAAAGTGGAACCGGGTTTTTGCGGATCTGGATAACAAGCTTCAGGGCTGATTTGAAGCAGTCATTTTGAGCGTTCTTTGTTGAATCGGGATGAAAGTTTTTTTCCCAGGATGATTCCTGGCTTCTCTATGTATCGATAGGTTAGCCAGGAAAACATCATCGTCAAAATCAGGGTGCTGACGAACAAAATAAAAAAGTAGTCTCCCCGTTCCAGATCAAAGTAGCTCAGGAGAACGCTTGAGATCAGCGTGATGACGAGGGTGTGGAGCAGATAGATACTGTAGGAGACCTTGCCCATCCAAAGAGAGATCCGGTTGAGAAAAATCGGGGCAATCAAACGGTGACTCAACGATTCCTTCGGCTCCAGCATGAGTGCAAAAAAAACCAGCCATAAGGCAATGGGAAAAAGCCTGAAATCGTGTCCGGAGGTGAAATAGATCATGAAAACGGCCGCCACCGCTGTTGGAAACAGAAAATCGGGTTTGATCACACTGTTGTGCAAGTGTCTGTAGATGAAATAGCTACAGGCGCCGAAGAAAAAAAACTCGATATGAAAAGGTAGAAAAGCGCCATATTCCACACGGGGCAATATTTTTCGGGCCATGATGTAGGCCGCCAGACAGGCAACAATTACCCCCAGCCGGGCAAACCGCCCACGAGTTGCCGCCAGGCTGAATAGCAGCGGTGCAACAAGATAGAATTGCCACTCGAGCGAGATACTCCAGGCGGGGTCAAGAAAGGCACCGGGAACAAAGGGTACCCACTTCTCGGCAACCATGCCGTGCAGCATGGTGATATGAGTAAGGATATTGAATCCAAGCCAATCATTGTGGGTATCAAGTTTATAGGTAAGATTTTCGACGTATTTTTCTGTGTGATAGGCACCGCTCTGGGTTACATTTTGCATCGCTAACGGGGCTAATACCACTGCGATCAGAAAGAGTACGAACAACAAGGGGTAGAGGCGGAAAAATCTCTGCGTGATGTAAGCGGAATAATTTCCGCGAACCTGGTCGATGAGCAGGAAGATGACGAAGCCGCTGATGATAATGAAGATATCTACCGCGTATCTGCCGGAAACCAGCAGCAGTGGAAAACCTTCCATCATCTCGGGAGTGTAGCCGGCAGTACCCAATACATGGCCGACCAGCACCCATAGTGCCAGAAAGGCCCTCAAGCCTTCGATTTCCCTGATTCTCCTCATGCAGATTGTTTATTCTGTGGGAGCGGCGTCGAATGCCTGCCCGGTGACGCCTTTGCTATCCGGTCCCATCAGATAGAGATAGGTTTTCATGATCTTTTCCGGCAGTGGCAGCGTTGCCGGATCCTCTCCTGGATATGCCCAAGCCCGCATGCTGGTACGTGTAGGAACGGGGCAGATACTGTTGACCCTGATTTGGCTCTCTTCCGTCTCATCCGCCAGGGTCTGCATCAGCCCTTCGATGGCGAATTTTGAAACGCCATAGGCGCCCCAGTAGGCCTTTCCCTTACGTCCCATGCGATCAGAGGTAAAAAGAATTGAGGCATCCCCGGAGAGTCGCAGCAGAGGCAGACAGGCCTGAGTCAGCATGAAAGGAGCGGTCAGGTTGACCTGAATGACCTTGTTCCAGCTCTCCAGGTCGTAATCATCGATACGGCTCAAGAGCGCAAGTTGAGCCGCGTTATGCAGCAGTCCATCCAGTTTGCCAAACTCACGGTGGAGTGTTTCGCCAAGAGCAAAATAGTCCTGTTGCGGCGCGCTCTCCAGGTTGAGAGGAATAATTGCAGGTTGGGGATGTCCTTCCTTTTCGATGGCGTCGTAGGTCTCTTCCAGTTTATTCAGGGTGCGGCCCAGCAGGACGACGGTGGCGCCATGAGCAGCAAATGTCTTGGCCGCCGTTTGTCCAATGCCGCTGCCGGCGCCAGTGACAAGAATGACGCGATCCTTGAGCAAGCCGGGGGAGGGGGTGTAGTCGTCGCGCATCGATAGATCCTGAGGATTGAAACTTGGCAGTAGTATATTTAGGTGAAAGGTTAAAGGTCAAAGGTTAATGAAGGAAGGACGTGCCACGGGACAGGCTGAACCTCGTCATGACTGCCGTTGGAAGGATGTAGGCTGGTTCAAGCGTAGTGGAACCGGCAACCCCAATCGTTCATCGAACACTGAATGTCCGATCCGCTACGCTTGATCGGGCCTACATACATTCGGTGTGGAAAAAGTGCTTGCATTCGACAAACACCGACACATACTTGCTTTCACCTTTCACCTTTCACCTTTCACCTTTCACCTTTCACCTTTCCCCACCCGCTATGCTGTCCAGAGTTTCTGCAAAGGCGTCAGATGGGTGCGCCCGTCAACAACGTTGAAACCGTCAGTTTCTAGCACAGCATGGAGCCGTTGTGCCAGAGCAAGCTGGTTGAGTACCGGGCGCAAACCTGTTGGGGGTTGTGTTGTCGGCAGAGATTCCAGCGCTTCGATTCGCCACCGGGTTGCGGTGTCGGATAGCGTCTGCAGCGCCTCCTGGGATCTCGCCCGTGACTGTGATTGCAGCAGTTGTTCCGGTCTCAACTGATGTTGTCGTAACAGTGAATCGGGCAGTAGACAGTGACCTCGGCGCAGGTCTGCACCCAGGTTGCGCAGTAGGTTGACCAGTGTGACATAAGCGCCTATCTGTCTGATTGTCGTTTTATACGTTTTGTTGCAGCCGGTTGTATGAGAAAGCAATTCAGCGAAGTTGCCGCCATGGCTGAGACAATAGAGGTGGAGATCTTCCCACTCGGCCATAGATGCCTTTTCGATGTCGTTTTCGATATTGTCCGCGATTTCCTGAAACAAAGGATCTGGTAACTTGTGTGTATTGATGGTTTCGCTCAAGGCGATTGCAACAGGATGCTGGGCGTTCCCATTCAAGTGAGTCTTCGACCTCGTGAAAGATTTTGGGACATCCCAGTCCCCAAAATCGACTCGGCCTTCGACAGCCTGTTTGTGCCCCGGCCGTCCCGG
>JAESPE010000260.1 GCA_016756835.1 gamma proteobacterium endosymbiont of Lamellibrachia anaximandri
CCGGGACGGCCGGGGCACAAACAGGCTGTCGAAGGCCGAGTCGATTTTGGGGACTGGGATGTCCCAAAATCTTTCACGAGGTCGAAGACTCACTTGTAAGGAGATATATGCGCAAAGTGTTCTCGTTGAATTAGAATGTCTAGATGGAAATTGATGGTAATCACTTCTCCGGCACCCTGCTCTGGTGGCTGGGTGCCTTGTACGGCGTAGCGATTTTTTATGCACTACGCATGTCGCCTTGGCGCCGCTTGACGCAGGAGGGGCAGCTGCATGTTTTTCTGGGCGCCATCGTGGTGTTGATCCTGTTATGGCATATACGGGGGCAGATTCAACCCGGCCTCTCCTTCCACCTGTTGGGGGTGACCACGCTGACCCTGGTGTTCGGCTGGTCCTTTGCCCTGATCATCGCCAGTATCGCCCTGTTGGCGGTGACGCTGAATGCCGGTTACGGCTGGGAAGGATATGTACTCAGTATCATCACTGTAGGTCTGCTGCCAATCACCCTGTCCCAGATATCCCTGGTGCTGGTGCGCTCCTGGTTTCCAAAAAACTTCTTTATCTATGTCCTGGGCAACGGTTTCATGACGGGATGGCTGGTGGCCTACATCAGTGGTTATGCGGCGGTGGGTCTACTGGTCTACAGCGGCACCTATACCCTGGAGGCGCTGCAGGTCACGATCATGCCTTTCTTCCCGCTGATGTTTTTTCCGGAGGCGATTCTCAACGGTTGGATCATTACCATTCTGGTGCTTTACTTCCCTGGATGGGTCTATTCATTCAGTGATGAACTCTACATCAAAGGCAAGTAGTTCCCGCCTCGGTGTTCGTATTAGAATGGCGCCCGATGTCTCTATTTCAGGAGTAAGGCTTTGAGTTGGTGGGGAAAACTGGTCGGC
>JAESPE010000261.1 GCA_016756835.1 gamma proteobacterium endosymbiont of Lamellibrachia anaximandri
TGCTGACTGCGAAAGTGAGTACAACCGAGGAGCCCCGTGAGGGAAAACTTCATGCGGGGATCTGTGCGGGGGGTGCCGAGTGATCGGCGTTCCTACCGCGTCTGTGTAAAACAAAATTGCCTATCGCAATGTTATCAACTATGATAACCATCATATGAACTGGAAAATTACATTTTACAACCCAAAAGTCGAAACTGAGACATTGAATTTTCCTCCTGGAATCTTGGCCAATTTCCTGCATATAGCTGAAATGATTGAGGAATTAGGCCCAAATCTTGGCAAGCCATATGTTGGTACTATGGGTTCAGGGCTTTATGAAATCAGGTCGAAAGGCAAGGAAGGCATTGGCCGTTCATTATATTGCACAGCAAAAGGACGAGAAATCATCATTTTGCATTCATTCATCAAAAAGTCGCAAAAAACCCCAAAAAAGGAATTGGATCTTGCTAAAAAACGATTGAAAGAGGTTCAACAATGAGTCGTCCTAGCTTTTCAGAATTTAAGAAAAAGGCGCTGAATAATCCTGAAGTACAGGATGAGTATCAGGCCTTGAACACTACTTACGAGTTACGTAAAAACCTTATTGCGTTACGCCAAGAATCAGGTCTAACTCAAGAGCAATTAGCAGCCGTGTTACATACGCAAAAGAGCAATATTTCACGGCTAGAAAACGCTAATTCAAAAAACTCACCAAAGCTATCTACTATTGAACAATATGCTCATGCTGTCGGGTATGAAGTAAAAATCGAGTTCATACCAATAAATCACACATAACGAATAAGGTTAGATCGCGCGAAGCCGCGATCTGAACCGTTTGTTGGACAAGCCCGCAGCAGTTAAGCAGTACCGCTCTTTAAGAAAATAGCT
>JAESPE010000262.1 GCA_016756835.1 gamma proteobacterium endosymbiont of Lamellibrachia anaximandri
TGCGAAAGTGAGTACAACCGAGGAGCCCCGTGAGGGAAAACTTCATGCGGGGATCTGTGCGGGGGGTGCCGAGTGATCGGCGTTCCTACCGCGTCTGCCAGAAAATATATCCCAGTGCTCCCACACGTTGAAAAGCTCTATAATATGGTCTATATTTAGAGCCTAATAAAGTTCTCTTTTCGCACCAGCAGGCGTTATTATGAAACAAGTTTTGTCGAGTTGCTCTGCAAGCATCTCAGAATTAAAGAAAAACCCTACAGCGCTGCTCAATGAAGCTGAAGGCTCACCAGTAGCAATTCTTAATCACAATATTCCTGCCGCATACTTAGTGCCAGCAGAAACCTATGAATGGCTTATGGATAAACTTGAAGACGCAGAGTTGGCCCAAATTGTTTTAGATCGTGCGCACGAAAAAGAAATTGCCGTAGAAGTTAACCTTGATGACTTATAACATTAAGTTTCTTCCGAGCGCATTGAAGGAGTGGAAAAAGCTTGCCCCGCCAGTCCAAAAGCAATTTAAGAAAAAGCTAAACGAACGAGTTATAAACCCACGCATCCAAGCAAGTCAATTACGTGGTTTTAAAGACGTATATAAAATAAAACTTCGTTCCGTAGGTTATCGGCTTGTGTATGAAGTAAACGATGCAGAAATTACAGTCTATGTAATTGCTATAGGTAAAAGAGAGCGTGGTTTAGTATACAGCAAGGCGGAACAACGAAAATAGGCATAACGAATAAGGTTAGATCGCGCGAAGCCGCGATCTGAACCGTTTGTTGGACAAGCCCGCAGCAGTTAAGCAGTACCGCTCTTTAAGAAAATAGCTTTTTGACTTTCTGTTG
>JAESPE010000263.1 GCA_016756835.1 gamma proteobacterium endosymbiont of Lamellibrachia anaximandri
AGAACCGAAACCCTTTGTCTGGACAAAGTCCGCTGAAGAAATTTTGGAAAAAGTGAATCGTGCACGATCAACTCTTGATAATATACGATCTGTTTAGGACACTACACTAGCACCATTTCAACAAGCCCACCCCGAGGTCACGTTATTTTTCAAGGAGTGTTTTATCGACGATCTCTCGACGCGTCTGAGCAAAGAGCAGATCGATATAGAGATCGTTCCGTCGGTAAACACGAAGGAGGGGGAGTTATCGTGTCTCTTCTATCAAGACATCCTGTATTATCTGCCTGCCTTGGATGATGATCATGCAACTAGTCATCTCTCATTCAAAATAACTGATCTACCTGCAACACCGATTATTCTTACAGGGGGTGGTTGCGGGCTCAACGACGCCTTGACAGATCTGCTTAAATCCCAAGGGGTAACACTGCAATCTTATGCCGGACAAGCGATGACTTATAAAGTGATTGAGGACTGGGCGTCTCTTGGCATCGGTGCCGGTATCCTGCCTAAGGCAAAGATCTCACCAGACAATAAAACTGTCCATCCCATATTTACCCATAAAAATGAGCCTGCATTCTTTAGCTATGAATGGATATGGCGTTCTGATCGCGCCATGCCAGAGCATGTGGCGGAATTTGTGGACTACATTCAGACGACTGTCCCTGCATTAGTCCAAGGTCAGGCAAAAAAGAGTAGGCAAAGAAATGCTCGGACACAAGTGAGTCTTCGACCTCGTGAAAGATTTTGGGACATCCCAGTCCCCAAAATCGACTCGGCCTTCGACAGCCTGTTTGTGCCCCGGCCGTCCCGGTCAC
>JAESPE010000027.1 GCA_016756835.1 gamma proteobacterium endosymbiont of Lamellibrachia anaximandri
CCGGGACGGCCGGGGCACAAACAGGCTGTCGAAGGCCGAGTCGATTTTGGGGACTGGGATGTCCCAAAATCTTTCACGAGGTCGAAGACTCACTTGTGATATTTCGGTATTGGAACTCTTCTGGACGCTCTGTCGTGGTTTCAAGGTGGTGCTCTATGGGGGAGATGAGGATCATCTGCCCACAGAGGCATTGAGCAGCCGATATCCTGACAAGCCAATCGATTTCAGCCTCTTCTTCTGGAACTACTCCAGTAATGAGGATATCCAAACTCACAGCAAATACCATCTATTGATGGAGGCGGTTAAATTTGGTGATGGCAACGGTTTTACTGCTGCCTGGACGCCTGAACGCCATTTTCACTCATTCGGCGGGCTTTTTCCTAACCCAGCCGTAATCAGCGCCGCCTTGGCTGCGGTCACCAATAATATCCAGCTGCGTTCCGGCAGTGTGGTACTGCCCCTGCACAGTCCCATCCGCGTGGCGGAGGACTGGTCGGTGGTGGACAATCTCTCCGACGGCCGTGTTGGCATTGCTATCGCTGCAGGTTGGCAACCTAACGATTTTGCCATCAAGCCGGAAAATCACGCTAATGCCAAACAGGTGATGATGGACTCCCTGGAGCAGGTACGGCAGCTTTGGCGTGGGGAGACGGTGGTCTTTCCTGGTCCCAAGGGTGATGTGGAGGTGACGACCCAGCCACGGCCGGTGCAGGAGGAGCTGCCTGTCTGGCTTACGGCGGCGGGCAATCCAGAAACCTTCCGCATGGCGGGTGAAGCGGGTTGTGGCATCCTGACTCATCTGTTGGGGCAGTCCGTGGAAAACGTGAGCAAGAGTATCCAGCTCTATCGGGATGCGTGGAAGTCAGCTGGGCACCCAGGCGAGGGGCATGTGGTGATTATGCTGCATACTTTGATTGGCGAGGACGAAGAGGCGGTCAAACAGGCCGCTCGCGGCCCCATGAAGAGCTACCTGACCAGTGCTGCAACACTGGTTAAGGCGGCGGCCTGGCATTTTCCCACTTTCAAGGATCTCTCGGCCCGCGGCGTGCAGACTATCGACGAGTTTGTCGACAACATCTCCGCCGAGGATTTCGACGACCTGCTTGACTTCGCTTTTGAACGCTACTACCGCACAAGCGGTCTCTTCGGTACGCCAGAACGTGCGCTGAAGATGGTCGACCAGTTAAAAGAGATTGGCGTTGATGAGATCGGCTGCCTGGTTGATTACGGCGTCGAATCTGATGTTGTGCTTGATCATCTGCCCTTCCTCAACCAAGTAAAAGAAGCAGCTGGCCGGAGCAATGATGAGACTGTGGACTATTCCATTGCTGGCCTCATTCGTCGCAATCAGGTGAGCCATTTTCAGTGCACCCCTTCCATGGCCACTATGCTGTTGAATGATATTGATGCACGGGCAGCGTTGGCGGGCCTCGACCGTATGATGGTTGGGGGCGAGGCATTTCCGCCATCGGTGGCGGCGGAGCTGCACCAGCTGGTTTCCGGCAAGGTCATAAATATGTACGGTCCTACCGAGACCACTATATGGTCGACTACCCACCAGCTTAATGGTGAGTTGGAGCAGGTGCCCATCGGCCGTCCTATCTCCAACACGCGTATCTATCTGTTGGATGAGCAACTGCAACCAACCCCGGCGAGTGTTCCTGGCGAACTCTATATCGGTGGAGATGGTGTGGTGCGAGGTTATCTGGGACAGCCGGAGCTGACCGCTGAACGGTTTCTGCCCGATCCTTTCTCCGGGCAGGAGGGTGCGCGTATCTATCGTACCGGTGATCTTGCCTGCTATCGGAAAGATGGCATTCTGGACTTTCTCGGCCGTGTCGATCATCAGGTCAAGATCCGCGGTCATCGCATCGAACTGGGTGAGATCGACGCTCACCTCGGACTTCATCCAGAGGTTGTGGAGTGTGTGGTAGTGGACCGGGAAGATGCCAATGGCTCTCGGATACTGGTAGCTTACCTGCAGTCTGCCCATGTCAATCCGCCGGAACCTGAAGTACTGAAGCGTTTTCTTGCCGAGAAGCTGCCGAGTTTTATGCTGCCCTCCCTTTTTATTTTTCTCGTTGTGCTGCCGAAGACGCCGAATGGAAAGATTGATCGCAAGGCATTGCCCGATCCCGATAGTGCGCAGGTTGCCTCAGGAACAGAGTATGTGGCGCCGCGTGATGCGCTGGAGGAGGCGGTGGCAGATATCTGGCAGGAAGTATTGCTTCTGGACCGTATCGGAATCCACGACAATTTCTTCGGGCTTGGCGGTCACTCACTTACCGCAGCCCAACTGATTGCCCGGCTGCGTGCCACATTTGGTGTGCAGTTACCCCTGCGTACCATGTTCGAGGCACCTACCATAGAGCAGGTGGCGGAGCGACTGATCGCAGATGAGACGCATCCTGGTCAGGTGCAGGAAATTGCCGGTTGGGTGCAACGTATCTATTCATTGTCAAAGGAGGAGTTGGCAACGGCGCTACAGCAACAACTCCGCCAATCCGGCGATCAGGAGGCAGTGGTTGTTGCCGCCGCTGACGCGGATGAACGTGCCGTCCAGTGTGAAGCACTGCTGGGGCAGGTTCAGGGGAGCGAAGGCCATCAGTGGTTGGATTTCTCCGACATACCACGGACAGATGCCGAACAACCCAGGCTCTCCTTCTCCCAGCAACGCATGTGGTTTATCGATCAGCTGGAGCCAGGGGCTCACTACAATGACTATTTCGCCCTGGAGCTGACGGGAGAACTTGATGCTGAGGCGCTGGAACGGAGCCTAAATGATCTGGTGCGGCGGCATGATGTGCTGCGCACCGTCTTTGCATCTGAAGAAGGGCGCCCTTATCAGGTAATAGCTGAAGAGTTGCAGCTGCCGCTGGAACAGCATGATCTGTCCGACCAAGTCGGGGCTGAGCAGGAGAGTTCTCTGCAGAAGCAGGCAGCGCAGAAAATCCGCATGCCGTTGGATTTGGCGTTGGGGCCGGTATTGCGCACCCTGCTGTTCAAGCTCGATGCGCAGCACCATCTGTTTTTGCTCATCATTCATCAAGGTGCCAACGATTCCTGGTCGCTGGGTGTCTTCATGAGCGAGTTGAACGCACTCTACAATGGTTACCGTCAGGGACGGGAAGACGTTTTGCCGCCGCCTTCACTACAATATGCAGATTTTGCCGAGTGGCAGCGGGAGAGCCTCAGTGATGAGGTACTGGTTGATTCACTCACCTATTGGCAGGAGCGACTTGCCGGCGAGTTGCCGGTTCTTGATCTCCCACAGGATCGTCCCCGCTTGGCAAATCAGACTTTCCGGGGTGCACGTTTGCCGGTGACGCTGTCACGGGAGTTGACGGAGAGTCTGGCGGTACTGGGTCAGGCTCAGGGATGCACCCTCTATATGACGTTGCTGGCTGGATTCAAGATCCTGCTTTCCCGCTATTCCAGAATGGATGACATTATCGTCGGTTCGCCAATCGCCAACCGCGATCATCCACAGCTGGAGTCGTTGTTGGGCATGTTTGTCAACAATATTGTGTTGCGCACTGACCTCGGCGGAGCCCCCGATTTTAACGTCCTGCTGTCGCGGGTAAAGGAGACCGCGACCGGGGCCTATGCCCATGCAGAGCTCCCATTTGAAAAACTGGTGCAGGCGCTGCATCTGCCGGTGGATATGAGTCACACTCCGCTGTTTCAGGTGATGTTTGATTTCCATAATACGCCAATGCCGGAGATCGACATGGAAGGGTTGGCAGTCAATCGGTGCACCCTGGATGCCGGCATGTCCCGTTTCGACCTGACCTTGGAGCTGGCGGAGGGTGCGGATGGAGTCGCCGGTTATTTCGAATACAACCCAGACCTGTTCGACGAGGTCACAATCCAGGCTATGGCCACTCACTTGCAGCACTTGCTGGAGGCTGTGGTTACCGATCCAACCGTTGCGATTACTGCGTTGCCGATGCTTTCGCCGGAAGAGAAGACGCAGTTGGTGGATGACTGGAACGAGACAGATGTGGAGCTGGCGGGTTCAGCAGGCTTCCATCATCTATTTGAGCAACAGGTGGCACTGGCGCCCAATGAGGTGGCAGTGGTCTTTGGTGAGAGCCAACTGACTTACCGGGAACTCAATGTCCGTTCAAATCAGCTGGCCCACTATCTGCGAACCCTGAAAGTAGGTCCCGATGTGTTGGTGGGAATCTGCCTGGAACGTTCCGTCGATATGCTGGTTGCGCTGCTCGGGGTGCTCAAGGCCGGTGGCGCCTATCTGCCCCTCGACCCCGACTATCCCGCTGATCGCATCGGATACATACTGGACGATGCGGACGTGGCTCTGCTGCTCACCCATCGTTCTCTGTTGGAGAAGCTGCCTGCCTGCAAGGCAAATGTACTGGTTATCGATGCGGAGAAAGACCTGATCCGGAAGCTGGGTGCAGATACGCCAGAGCCACTGGAAACAGCGGATAACCTGGCCTACGTCATCTATACATCGGGTTCGACAGGTCGTCCCAAAGGGGTTCAGGTTCAGCATCAAGCGGTGAGCAACTTTCTCACCAGCATGGCGAAGTGTCCCGGGATTGACGTGAACGATGTAGTGTTGGCGTTGACCACTCTCTCTTTTGATATCGCTGTGCTGGAGCTCTACCTGCCATTGATCGTTGGTGCCAAGGTGGTGATTGCCAGTCGGGAGCAGGCATTGGATGGCCGCGACCTGAAGGATCTTATGCAGGACCATGGGGTTAGTCTGATGCAGGCGACACCGGCAACCTGGCGATTGCTTGTGGATTCAGGTTGGCAGGGAAATGCCGGCTTAAAGGTTCTCTGTGGTGGTGAGGCCTTGTCTCAGGATTTGGCGCGGGATTTGGTTCGCCTCTCTGGAGGTGTGTGGAATATGTATGGACCTACGGAGACCACGGTCTGGTCCACCTGTTTCCACATCACCAGCGAGGAAGAGCCCATCAGGATAGGCCGTCCCATCGATAATACGAGGCTCTATGTGCTTAATCAATACCAGCAGCTGGTGCCGGTCGGTGTTCACGGGGAGCTGTACATCGGTGGACTAGGTGTCACTCGGGGGTATCTGGGACGGCCGGAACTTACCGAAGAGCGTTTTGTAGAAGATCTATTTTCCGGAGACGGGACGATGATGTACCGCACTGGTGATCTGGTACGTTTTACTGTGGAAGGCGAGCTGGAGTACCTAAATCGTCTCGATAACCAGGTGAAGGTGAGGGGGTTCCGCATCGAATTAGGGGAGATAGAGTCAGTTCTTGCGGAATATGGCAAGGTTAAACGCAGCGTTGTGGATGTCCGGGAAGTTCGCCCCGGAGACCAGCGCCTGGCAGCGTACTATGAGCTTGAAGCGGAGGCCCACACCACGCCCACCGAATTGCGTAAACATCTTCGGGCTGAACTGCCCGACTACATGATTCCACAACACTTTGTGGAGCTTGACGAACTGCCACTGACACCCAATGGTAAGGTGGATCGCAAGGCCCTGCCAGCGCCCTTCGCCAGCGCTGCAATAGAAGAGGCGTTTGAGGCACCGAAAACCGCTCTTGAACAAGGGCTGGCGGCTATCTGGCAGGAAGTTATTGGCATCGACCAAGTTGGTTTGCATGATAATTTCTTTGACCTTGGTGGGCACTCTCTGCTGGCCATGCAGGTTGTCGCAAAGGCGCAGGAGCAGCTTGGAACCAAGTTATCGTTGCGATCATTGGTCTCCGACTCCCTGTCGCAGATTTCGGCGGGTCTGGAACCGGCGAACACTGGCGGGTCGGACGAAGCTCGGGAGAGTAAAGAACCTTCAGATGAGAGCGTATCCTTCGCAGGGAGGGACAATAGAGCTGAGAGAGGGGTGCTGGGTCGCCTTAAGTCAAAGTTATTCAAGGATTGAGTCGGGGTCCATAGGGCAGTCGTCTTCACAGACTGGACATGATTTATCATGGAGCGGGCATCTTCGCTAGCTCGTCCTAATCAAGGAACCTTTGGCACTGCCGGTTATCAATATGCTCTCGAATTCCCTATTGATTTAAAGGGTATGTAGTACAGGATTGCCATTATGAGCGCGTTTATTTTTGGGGATGGGCAGCGTCCTCTATACGGTGTGCACCATACACCAACCTCAGGGAGGCATCGTGATGCAGCGGTGCTGATCTGTCACAGTCTGGGACGCGAGTATATGCGTACCCATCGGGGCTTGGTGCGGCTCGCCGAACAGCTGGCGCGGGAGGGTTTTCATGTGCTGCGTTTCGACTACTTCTCCACCGGGGACTCTTCCGGCGATGATGGAGAGGGAAGTCTGGAGCAGTGGGTTGAGGACGTGAAGGTGGCGGCCCAGGAGTTGAAGGATCTAGCTGGTCTGGACAAGGTTTCTCTGGTTGGTGTGCGGATCGGCGCCGCCTTAGCCACACTGGCTGCAGTCGAGATGGCGGTTGAAGGCCTTATTTTGTGGGATCCGGTGGTCAGTGGTGCCGCTTATGTTGATTTTCAGATCGGTTTCAGCCGTTCCTATTATGCTGACCTCGATCGATTTCCTGTCTCCCGCTTACAGGCGATCGATGCAGGGGCTGATGATCTGATGGGCTATCGATGGCCACAGTCGCTGCGGGACTCGCTGGGCAACTGTGATCTGATGCGGTTGAAAAAAGTCCGGGCTCGTCAAGCGGAAGTGATCTCCAGTGATGAGCGGTTGGAGTATCGAGAACTGCAGGCCCATTTAACCCGTATCGAAGTTCCAACAACCTATCATGCAGTTGAGGAGCAGACGGGTTGGGAAAGTCTGGAAAAGCTTGGTGAAGCGATGATGATGCATGGTGTCTCGAAACGGATTCTAGCAAAGTTGGCAGCGCGATGAACATGAGAGAGCGTGTCTACCTTTTTGGCAGTGATGGCGGTCTTGTTGGGGTGAGTACGGAACCTTCCACCCTAGACGCCGACAGACCGGCGGTACTATTGCTAAACGCTGGACTCTTGCACCATGTGGGGCAGAATCGTTTGAGTGTTACTTTGGCCCGGGCTCTGGGTGAGTTGGGGTGGTTTACTTTCCGCTTCGATATTTCCGGTGTAGGTGACAGTGTTACCCGTAAGACCGCCAAACCTATTCAGGAACGCAGTATCGATGAGATACGAGAAGCGATGGATTTTCTGCAGCAGCGAAAAGGTATCAACCGTTTCGTGCTCTACGGTCTCTGTACCGGAGCCGACAACGCATTTCGCGCGGCGGTGGCTGATGAACGAGTCTGTGGCGCGGTGCTGCTTGAAGGGTATGCCTACCCGACTCGACGCTACTATATAAACCGCTATCTGCCCAAACTGATCTCCCCATCTTTCTGGCATGGAAAGATTGCTCGAAGTCTTATAGCTGCTGGGCGGGCTGAGGATGAAGGTGCTTATGGTGACGCCAGTTACCACTGGATTTTGCCGCCTAAGGAGGAGCTAGAAAAGGATTTAAAGATGCTGATCAAAAGGGATGTCTCCTTGATGATGGTCTTCGTAGGCAGTAACAGCCAATACAACTACCCTGCGCAGTTTTATGAATCCTTTCCTGACCTGGAGATCAGTGATCGCCTACAGGTTGAATACTTCGCAAAAGGGGACCACAATTTTTCCCTCGGCAGTGATCGGGAGAGTCTGGTCAACCTGATCGGTGACTGGATAGAACAAAACATCCGCTACTGAGCAGCGTTGCTGCTCATTGGGTCAGATAACAACCCGTTATCAAGTGGCTGCCGGTGTTTAAGAAGCTGCCATGGAAATTCGCGTAGGCAGGAAAAGATATCCCGGCCTCCGGTTGGGAAGAAAAGGAGAAATGGCGTGTCGTAAGATCGATCGCCAACTCCACCTCATGAAAGTCAAAGAATTGCTCCACTAATGGGTAGTAGCATTTGTAGAGACTCTCTTTTGCACTGAAGATCAGACGCTCTGGTAATGCCGGATTGGCCTGCATGAACCGGCTCTCTCTCTCTGTATGAATCAATTGCTCCACGTCGCGTTTGAGTGGGCTTAACGGTTCTACGTCGATACCAATTCCGACGATGTCCCCCTGTAAAGCGCAGACAGCCAGCGCATAGTCGTCGCAGTGGCTTATGCTGCCCAGATAGCCCTGTGGCCATATCGGTTCCCGTCGCTCTCCCTGCAGCAAGGGTGTAACCTCCAGTCCCAGACACTCCAGTGCCCGATGGGCACAGTGGCGGCCGGCGCGGAACTCCCGCCGGCGTTTATCTGCCGATCCGGCGATCAGCGCCTCCTCCTTCTCTAAGGCAGGTGTCTCCCACATCTCAGGTGTAGCAATAATTGTTACAATGGCTGTGGGGAAGAGGCAGGCGGGATCGGAGTGATGGGACATAGTTTAATGCAACTCAGTACTCACTTGCTATTCAAGACAACTGGTTCCAAGGGTGGAGTACGCAGCCAATTTATTTGTATTCTGTTTTCTTGCTGTAAAGATCCAAATATACCTTCGGAATAGAGGTTGTTGATGCCTTTGCGCTGTTCGAAAAAAACACCTGGTATCCTGAATGAGCGCCAGTATCCTCATGATTAATTAATATTTTCTATCAACTTTTCTTTGACTTAATGTCCGGGTGGGCATCAAATTCTTCCATAATAAGCGCCTCTGTATGGCGTTCTCAGGTGCCTCCCAGCAGGCCGATCTCTTCGATAAAACGGCCAGAGGGCCAGATTTCATATAAGAAGAGTAGTTTGGTTTTCAGCTTGGACGGGTGCCCGATAGACAGATCATAACCATCCCGTTCTTGCGCACCCCATCGCCGTTTATGCTCGCTTCCGCCCCCGAGAAAGTCGTAACCGGAGATACCTGCATTGATGCACCGCTCAATCACTTCAGTACGCAACACATTGCCTGAGCCTTGTGCATAGTCGGGGTCAAAGCCCTCCTGCAGCTGCAGAAAGACACCGTTGTAGACGTAGCCGATCTGGATCGATTTGATCTCCCCGTGGTCAGTGAGTGCCATCAGCCACAGCCAGTCGTTCTTCAGGGCGATGCGGGAAAACTGACGATAGAATTCAGCCTCGTAGGGTTTGCGGCGGAAGGTGCCTTCCTGGCCCTCGAGCTGCCAGCGCCGGTAGTGCAATTCAAACAGGGTCTCGATGAATCGGGGAAGATCCTCTGGTTTTTCACAGAGCACCACCTCGACACCTTCTGTATTGAGTAATTTGCGGCGCTTGCGGCGCATCTGCTGTCGGCGTTTGGAAGAGAAACTCTCTTCATAGAGATTCATCGAGTCAGGGAGATCGAAGTAGCTGAAGACTGTGGTACGCGAGTGGTGTAACAGGCCCTTCTCTTCGCAGGCTGCCTTGATTCTCTCCATGGCCCCGGTCCAGCCAGCCATGCGGGGCATCCAGATGGTATCCCAATCCGACTTTGCAGCCAGCAGGGCATCCGCAATGGCAGACAGGGCTGCCGCCTCCACATCCGGATCGACGATCCAGTCAGCGTACTCAGAACCGGTTGCATGATCCGCCATCATACGCAGGGTGCGGAACGGGAGCGCTTTTAGCAGGCGCAGTTCCGAGACATAAAACGGTACCGCTCCAACCAGTCGCCCATTTTCATCGCGCACGGCGATGACAAACGGCCTAGCGGTCTCTTGTGTGACCTCGCGCCAGGTCTGCAGCCACTCCCAGGTAAGGAAGATCGTGTTGGAGCGTGACCGCTGCAACAGACCGTTCCACTCCTTTTCGAGTGGATCGAAGTCGGACCAGCGGGTTAGTATTTTTGTTTCCAGAGATAAATCTTTGGTAGTCACGAAATTATCTTTTACATCAGAGAGGCGGGAATTCATTATTGCGATGGGAGATAGATTCAGCCGCAAGGTCCATTGCTTGGCTTTGGTTCCATTTCATTGTTCTTTAATCATCGCGCTTTTTAAGCAGAGGGCCATTCTCGCCACCCCTCAACCCTACTGTCAACTAGGATGTATCATTTCTGAAAAAATTCCTCTCTGCTTACAATCCAGCATGCCGGCTTAAGCCGCCATCGACAGAGTAATGACCGGATCTCATTGCAAGTTTGATCCCCCCCCTTGGCTAATTGACCCAGCTCAATAATATGTCGGTTATATTACGGTTTTATTACATTGCCTGATGCGGAAATGCACTAACAGGGGTAATATGTGCATGAAAAATAACTATTTCAAAAAGCGTGAGAAAAATGCTCATGAGGCGGGTTGTTTTGGCTTCAGAGGGGCAAATATGACAGAACAACTTAACACGGCAACAGGGAGTGACGGCCTGTCCGCACCAGCCATGCTCTCTGGGCGATCATTCGTTTGGATGCCAGTCATCAGGCGCGCCTCAATACAATGAAGATGATCCTTAGGGCTGTCGATTACAAGCGACGGGATCTGCAGGCTGGTCTTGTTCCAACCCCTTGGTCGTTGTCTCCAGCGTATATGAGATGGAGAGGGTGGAGGCGCTATGGCTGAGTCATGGCAAGTATTAAAACTGCTCGTCGCATTTCGCGGCGGCAGTGACGTCCAACGAAAAAAGGGGGGAGCCTTTTGAGATACGAAATTTTTATCTGACTTATAAGGGATGAAGAAGATCCACTGACTGGCCTTCTTTGCGTCGCCTTTTGCCTGCGGCAAAGGGAAGGGTCACATGCATGGCGGTGACTGTCTTTACCTTGCACGCAAAAGCTTGGGTTCACGCTACTGATTTATCGATGTTAAATTCAAAGTAATACGGAGACATACATGCGAACTACCAACCCAATTGCTTCCTTGCTGGGAAGCAGCCCATTCAAGCCACTGCAGGCCCATATGCGCATCGTTAACGAGTGCGTTCTTGAGGTTCCTGCCCTGTTTGATGCCCTGGTGGCGGGAGACAATACGGCACTTGTCGAGCAGAAAGAGAAGATTTTTGCTAAAGAGGGCGAGGCGGATACCCTCAAGCACGATTTGAGGGCTCACTTGCCAAAAAGCCTGTTCATGCCGGTCGATCGCCGTGATCTGCTTGAGTTACTGGACCTGCAGGACACTATTGCCAATGTAGCACAGGATATCGCCGGCTTGATGACTGAGCGTGATATGTCGGTGCCGGAGGGTATGGCTGAGCCATTGGTCGCCTTTGTGCAACGCTGTATCGATACCTGCAATCATGCTGCGACCATCATCGAAGAGCTGGATGAGCTGATCGAAAGCGGCTTCCGGGGGCGCGATGCCACCAGGGTGCAGGAGATGGTCGAAGCGCTCAGCAAGCTGGAAGATGAAACCGACGACATGGGGATTGCACTCGCTCAAAGCCTGTTCGCGATGGAAGATGATCTTAAACCCGTCTCTGTCATGTTCTGGTACCAGATGCTGCAGTGGATTGGCGACCTGGCGGATTATGGCGAGAAGGTTGGTGACCGTATGCTTCTATTGATTGCTCGCTGATTGCATCATCGCCTTCAGCTTAAGGTTGTAAGGTTTCTGTCGATTTTTTGTTCTATACGCCCGGCGTGTGGGGGAGTTGTTGCCTCCTGCTACGGGTATACTAAGGGGTCCAGCAATGGAAATTATCTCCGAATGGGGTTTTTTGTTTATCGGTATGGCCGTCGTCTTCGGTCTTTATATGAGTTGGGGTATTGGTGCCAATGATGTCGCCAATGCCATGGGTATGCCGGTCGGCTCCGGGGCCATCACGGTCAAACAGGCTATTATCATCGCCGCTATCTTCGAGTTTGCGGGGGCCTTCATCGCGGGTGGTACCGTGACTAAAACCATCCGCAAAGGCATCATCGATCCCAGTAGTATCAGTGGCTCGCCCGAACTGTTGGTGTACGGAATGTTGGCAGCGCTGCTTGCTGCAGGCATCTGGCTGATGATCGCCTCAACCAGGGGTTGGCCCGTCTCCACCACGCACTCTATTGTTGGCGCTATTGTCGGTTTTGCCGTGGCAGGCATCGGTGTGGATGCGGTTAACTGGGGTAAGATCGGCAGCATCGTCGCCAGCTGGCTCGTATCGCCTCTGATCGGCGGGGTTATCGCGTTATTGCTGATGCTCAGTATCCGAAAACTGATCCTCAACACAGATAACCCCTTTGACAAGGCGAAGACCTGGGGGCCTGTCTATATCTTCCTGGTGGGCTGGATCGTCTCCCTGGTCACCATGTTCAAAGGGCTTAAGCACCTCAATCTGGAGTTTTCTGCAGTAGAGAGCTTTGTGGCGGCTACGATTTTCGGCATTGTTGTTGCCATTATCGGCAAGGTACTGATCAACCGCATCCAGGTTGATGAAAGCGCAGACAAAGATTACCACTATGCCAGCGTGGAGAAGGCCTTCACCCCCATGATGATTTTTACCGCATGTGCCATGGCCTTCGCTCATGGCTCCAATGATGTGGCCAACGGCATCGGCCCCATGGCGGCAGTAGTCTCCGTTGTCCAGAACACTGGTGACATCAATCAGAAGGCGGGTCTTCCTCTCTGGATCCTGGTGCTTGGCGGCATCGGAATCGTGCTTGGTCTGGCTACCATGGGTTACAAGGTAATGCAGACTATCGGTACCAAGATAACGGAGCTGACGCCGACCCGTGGTTACTGCGCCACATTGGCGGCGGCGACCACTGTGGTACTTGCCTCCAAAACCGGTCTGCCGGTATCCACCACCCAGATTGCCGTTGGTGCGGTAATGGGTGTGGGCCTGGCGCGGGGTGTTGGAGCGATTGACCTTCGCGTGGTCGGTAATATTGTGCTGTCCTGGTTTATAACCCTGCCCGCAGGTGGCATCTTGGCAGCGGCCTTCTTCTTCCTGTTCAAAGGCATCTTCAGCTAAATAATACGCCGATGGCAGGGCTCCCTCTACGGAGTCCTGCTTTTTGCTATTATTCGGCGGGTAAATTCAGCCGGTATCCGGCCACTGCCACAGTATGACGATAACGATGCCGTTTGAAACTGCTCCACTCGACGATGTACAGATCATAAAGGACGTCACCTTCCCCGGGCATATCACTTTTAGACAGTTGTTGATCACCGGACCGCCCGGTGCAGGAAAGAGCAGCCTGATCCGTAAGCTCGGTGGCTGGTCGGAAGAGGGTTACATCGATCTGACGCAGAATAAGTGGTGGACGGCGCAAAGTCTCTCCCTGCGCCCGCGCGAGATTCATCTCGGTTTTCCCTTCGTTGGCTTTGAGCGGGCGCTGGCCCTCTTCGACAAAGAGTGGTTGGAGGCTGATGTTAGGCCGGTGATTGATCTTGAGCGGATAAGAATACCGCCGGAAAAACGCTATTTTTTCTCCGTCAACTGGCGTTGGCGTTATGTGTTTGAGTTCCTGTTGCCTCCTGCACCCCTCTTGTTGGAGCGCCGGCTGGAGAGGAGCAAGCGGGGTACGCATCATGTGGATGTGGATCTCGAACTGAAGACCATAGAATCTCAGATTCAGGTATACCGGCAAGCGGCCCTCTATCTGCACCAGAGTGGTCTCAATGTCTATCTGAGAGAAGATACCGACGACGTTCCCCTGCAAATCATTGACCCTGAGCAATAATTGATGGCTACACAAAGTTCCAAGCAGCAAAAGGGATTTATGAAACGGCTCAAGGAGAGTTTTTCCGGGTTGGCGCAATGCAAAGAACTGGATCTCAAGAAGGCCTACCTCCTGGAAGACAAGAAGGTTCGCCTGCAGATGGAGAATTATCCGATACAGCTCAATGTCGGTCCCGACGGAAAGACCCTGCATATCTATCCGGAACGGCCGATGAATCACTCGCAGAAGGGGTTTCAGACGGGACGCTATATCATGTTTGACCCCAAGAGTTATTACAAGGGAGTGTCCGGTTTTCTCCCAATCAATGAGGGTAAGAAAATTATCCTGGGAAAAGGCAATGCAGCGCAAAAGGACCTGCTCAACCTTCCGCAGAATATTGCCGAGCGTCACCTCAGTATCGTCAATGATAATGGCAGTCTGGTATTCAAGAATTTAGACGCGAAGCATCACGCATGTATTTCACCCCTGTTGAAGGATAAACAGCTCCACCGCATCAACAAATGGAGGCTGGCCAAGCTGAAGCGGCTCCGTTCCATTTTCGGTGGCCCTGTCAAAATGCTGCCTGCTGATGATGCACTGTCGATGATACGGCGTGTCAACAAGGTGATGGAGAAGGAGGCATACCGGGAAGAGGATGACAGTGGGCAACTTGGGGGTGTGGTGGAGCTCCCTTCTGGAACGACACCGATTCTTCTCGGAGATCTGCATACCAAGGCGGATAATCTGCTGGTGGTTTTGAGTCAGAGTGGTTTTCTCAAGGAGCTGAAGAAAGGCAATGCCGCTTTGGTGATCCTGGGTGATGCTGTGCATTGCGAAGACGCCGGGAAACTTGAGCGGATGGAGAGCTCAATACTGATTATGGATCTGATCTTCAAATTGAAGCTGCGTTTTCCACGGCAGGTGTTCTATTTGCGGGGCAATCACGACAGTTTTTCTGAGGAGATCGGAAAGCAGGGTGTGCCGCAGGGGATGCTGTGGGAAAAGGCGTTGGTAAAGATCAGGGGCAAGGCATACAGGAACGAGATGGCACGTTTCTACGAGCAGCTTCCCTATATCGCCTATTCAAAGAATTTCATCGCCTGCCATGCCGGGCCGCCTACCCGTTCCACCTCGCGTCAGGAATTGGTCAACATTCGCCAATATCCGAAATTGATCAGGGAAGTGACCCAAAATCGCATTCGGCGCCCCAACTCTCCCTCCGGATATTTTAGAAGGGAAGTGAAGAAATTCCGCAAATATTTCGACCTGGCTCCAGATACCCCGGTCATCGTCGGTCATACGCCGATGACCAGTGATGACACCCTCTGGGAAAATGTGGGTGACATCGATAATCACTATGTGATCTATGCCAGTAATGACCAATGGGTCGGTGTTATGGCACAGGTGGGTGGCCGGGTTTATCCGTTTCACTACCCCGTCGAGCATTTGATTCCGCTGATCAATGCAATCGAAAATTGAGACCATCAAGGGTTTCTTTCGATCATAGAGGATCAAAATCAGGCCATTGTTACAGTATTATTACAGTTTGATGACATAGCCAAAAACAATTATACTTAGTTTCTATGGGCTAATAAGTTCTTTTAGGATATAGCCCCTGCAAACGCCAGCTAACGCACTCAAATGGAGCGGAGATAGTGCAACTATCTTCTGACGTGCGCTGCTTGCCCACTTAGCAAAGAAGTCTAATACGAAATACATTCGGTGCGCCTCCACTGAGGAAGCGCGCGGTGTCCTTTTTTATTTTTTTGGGGAAATTTGCCAGAATGATCCGGAAAATCGTCCTACCTACCATTCTGTTCCTGCTTGCTTATGGATTCTGGATCAGTCCCAATTTCAAAGAGATAGCCGCCGGTGTCTCCATCTTCCTGTTTGGCATGCTTTTCCTTGAAGAGGGTTTCAAGGCGTTCACAGGCGGTCTGCTGGAACGCCTGCTTCGCAAAACCACTGACGGCACTTGGAAGGCGATCAGTTTTGGTGTCGTCAGCACCACGATCATGCAATCCAGTTCGCTGGTATCGGTCATCACCATCTCCTTCCTGGGTGCTGGACTGATCGGCCTGGCGGCTGGTATCGGTATCATCTTCGGCGCTAATCTGGGCACCACAACAGGTGCCTGGCTGATTGCCGGGTTTGGCCTAAAGGTAAAGATCTCCGCCTATGCAATGCCGATGCTGGTGTTCGGCATTATTTTAGTGTTCCAGAAATCCAGGAATCTGAAAGGGTTCGGTTATATCCTGGCCGGGCTCGGCTTCCTCTTCCTCGGTATCCATCATATGAAGGAGGGCTTCGAGGCCTTCCGTGACACCATCGATCTGACGGCATTTGCGGTGGCCGGGTACCCCGGCATTCTCCTGTTCACCCTTATCGGCGTCTTTGCCACGGTGGTGATGCAGTCAAGTCACGCCACCCTGGTTATCATTATTACAGCGTTGGCAGCACAGCAGATCACCTATGAGAACGCCCTCGCGCTGGCGATCGGCGCCAATATCGGTACGACCATAACGGCGATCCTCGGTTCCATGAGTTCGAACGTGCAGGGCAAGCGTCTGGCAGGCGCCCATCTCATTTTCAATATGGTGACTGCGATCATTGCCATCATCTTCCTCTATCAGATCGCGGATGGGGTGGATTGGGTCAGTAGTGCGGTTGGTATCTCGGCCGATGACTACACCCTGAAACTTGCGGTGTTTCACTCAATTTTCAATATTATCGGGATTTTGGCAATGCTTCCGTTCATCAATACACTGGTGAATTTCCTGATGCAGCGGATGCCGGAGAAGGTGGTATCTGTGGCGGAGCCCAAGTATTTGAACGATTCCGTCATCGAGTTGCCTGACACTGCCATCGAAGCGGTGCGGAAAGAGACGCTGCATCTCTACGATAACGCCTTCGCAATTATTGCCCATGGACTCAGTCTGCACCGGCACGACATACTTTCGGACAAAGACCTGGATGAGGTGGCTGCCGAATCCACCAAAGTCATGCCGATCGATATAGACGCCGAATACGAGAAGAACGTCAAAGGTCTCTACAGCGAAATAGTCAATTTCACCAGCCGCGCACAGTCAACCATGGAACCGGAGCAGGCGGACGAACTTTTTGCCCTGCGTGCCGCCGGACGTGATATTGTCGAGGCGATTAAAGATACCAAGCACATGCATAAGAACCTGTCCCAGTACATCGTCTCGGACAACGATCATATCCGTGCTGAATACAACAGGATCCGTAGCTATCTGGGTTCGGTGTTGCGCCGCTTGAGGGTGGTACAACAGGAGGGGGACGACCCGACCAGTGTTCTCTCACTCGACATCATGAAGGTGGAGATGGAAGAGAACGATACGACGGTGAACGGTACGCTTGAATCCCTTATTCGCGATGAGAACATTACGCCGCATATGGCCACCTCCTTGATGAATGATGCTGCCTACGCTTATGATGTGACCAAGAATCTGGTGCAGATGGGGGAGGTCCTTTTTGCCACGGGTATGCAGTCGATGAAAGAGGCAGAACGTTTAATCGCCCTGGATGACGAAGACATCGCTGAAGTACTAGAGCGGGAAAATAACCCGCTGTAGGTTGGAGGAATGCCATGAAGATACCAAAATTACTTAAAAGAGTTCAAGAGTACGTTGACGCTGATAAGTTAAAGCAGTGTAAGCGGAAGGACTGTATGAAAGAAGTTCTGCAGAAGCTCAAGAAGCAGCAGCGCGCGCTCAAGGATAAACTGGGTAAAGAGAAGAACGAGAAAGAGCGTAAACGCATTCAGAAGGCGCTGAATATCATCTACCTGCAACGAAAAAAGGGCTTGAAGGCGCTTAAAAAGTTACAGAAATCATAGCTGTGGGTTGATTGCTACAGTGGTTGTGGAAGAGGATTCGGCGAGAGATTTTTGATGAACCTGCGCTGTTTCGGCTGCATCTACGATTAAGCGTATCTCTCATATTCAACCGGGTTACCAGCTACACATCAACGCAGTTGTAGCCAAACAGTATTAAACCCGGCAATCTCCAAGAGAAGGCAAAGAATTATTTGCCGGGCATAAGCCCCTTTGGAACCTGTCGGTATTTCCCAAAAAATCTGGCCAAAGGGGCGATTCATTGACGAGGTCTTACTCTGATCTGAGCGCATGCCGACAGGTTGGATGCCTGCTTTCAGGTGCCGCCCGGCTACCCAAGCTTATCCCTGAAACGGTAGCTACGGATTTCGAGCACCTGTGTAATTAGATTCCTGTCACAGCCCAAGATTATTCCAGATTTTCAGCGTCGGTGTCGCCTGGTTCATGGTGTAGAAATGAAGACCCGGTGCGCCGCCATCCAGCAGTCGCCTGCAGAGTTCAGTTACCACCTCAGCGCCGAATGCCCGGATGCCCTCCAGGTCGTCGCCAAAACTTTCCAGGCGTCTGCGTACCCACCGGGGGATCTCCGCGCCGCAGGCATCTGAAAATCTTGCCAACTGCACGTAGTTGGTGATCGGCATGATGCCAGGCACGATTGGGATGTCTATACCCATGTCGCTACACTCTTCCACGAAGCAGAAATAGGCGTCCGGGTTATAGAAATATTGGGTTATTGCTCCGTCGGCACCGGCTTCTACTTTGCGCTTGAAGTTTTTCAAATCGGCCTTTGCGCTGTTCGCCTGTGGGTGAAACTCAGGATAGGCAGCCACTTCGATGTGGAAATGGTCGCCATACCTCTCTTTGATCATTTCAACCAGTTCATTGGCATAGTTGAGATCGCCCAGGCTGCCGAGTCCGGCTCCTGAGGGCAGGTCTCCCCGGAGCGCCACAAGCCGCCGAATCTTCTGCTCATGGTAGCGATCGAGTATCTGCAAAATCTCTTCACGGCTGGAGCCGATGCAGGAGAGATGGGGCGCGGTTTCGATCTGCTGTTCTCGTAGCCAGTCGACACTGGCAAAGGTGCGATCCTGGGTCGAGCCGCCGGCGCCGTAGGTGACCGAAAAGAACTCGGGATCCAGTGCATTGAGCTGGTTGACGGCAGTCTTCAGATTTTCGAATCCCTTCTCCGTTTTGGGGGGGAAGAGCTCAAAACTGAAGGATCGATTCGTTGTCATTGGAATGTCCTTGGCTTAATACGAATTACCGAAATAATTTGTAGGGCGCGCAGCGCACAGCAAACGGTGTTGTTTTTCCGTTTACATCCGCAATGGTGCGCGAGGCGCACCCTACATAGGATAACCTGGCAAAGCAGAATTAGTAGCGATAGTGATCAGCTTTGTAGGGTCCATCCACCGGTACGCCGATGTAATCGGCCTGCTCCTGTGACAGGGTGGTCAGCCTGACTCCGATCTTTTCAAGATGTAGTCGGGCAACCTCTTCATCCAGTCTCTTCGGCAGAATGTAGACACCCACCGGGTAGTCCTCAGGCTTGGTGAAAAATTCGATCTGTGCCAGTACCTGGTTGGTAAAGGAGTTGGACATAACGAAACTCGGGTGGCCAGTGGCGCAGCCCAGGTTAACCAGGCGACCCTCGGCCAGCAGGGTGATGCGGTGGCCATCGGGGAAGATGATCTGGTCGACCTGAGGTTTCACATTCACCCACTCATGTTGCTTGAGCTTCTCCACCTGGATCTCGTTGTCGAAGTGGCCGATGTTGCAGACGATGGCCTGATCTTTCATGCCGGCCATGTGATCGTAAGTGATGATGTCCTTGTTGCCGGTGGTAGTGACATAGATGTCAGCAACCGGCAGGGCGTCTTCGATGGTAACGACACGGTAGCCCTCCATCGCCGCCTGTAGGGCGCAGATCGGATCGATCTCGGTGATCCAGACATTGGCACCTAAACCACGCAGGGACTGGGCAGAGCCCTTGCCGACGTCTCCGTATCCGCAGACTAGGGCGACCTTGCCCGCTATCATCACGTCGGTGGCGCGTTTGATGCCGTCCACCAGGGATTCGCGGCAGCCATAGAGGTTGTCGAACTTGGACTTGGTGACCGAGTCGTTGACGTTCATGGCGGGAAACAGCAGTTTGCCCTCATTGAACATCTCGTAGAGGCGATGCACACCCGTGGTGGTCTCTTCGGTAACGCCTTTGATGGAATCGGCCATCCTGTGATAGCGCTTGTTGTCTTCCGCCAAACTGCGTTTGAGTACACCGAGGATGATCTGCCACTCCTCCGGGTCGTCATCTTTTGGCTCCGGGACGGCGCCCGCGTCGCTGTATTCAACGCCTTTGTGAACCAGCAGGGTGGCGTCGCCGCCATCGTCCAGGATCATGTTGGGCTGTTGGTCGCCGGGCCAGTTGATTACCTGCTCGGTGCACCACCAGTACTCTTCCAGGGTTTCACCTTTCCAGGCGTAGACCGGGATGCCGCCCGCAGCGATGGCGGCGGCGGCATGATCCTGGGTGGAGAAGATGTTGCAGGAGCACCAGCGAACCTGAGCGCCTAGGGCGACCAGGGTTTCGATCAGCACAGCGGTCTGGATGGTCATGTGCAGGGAGCCGGTGATGCGTGCGCCGGTCAGGGGTTTCTCCTCGCCATACTTTTCGCGCAGGGCCATCAGGCCAGGCATCTCAGTTTCTGCGATAGCGATCTCTTTGCGACCAAAGTCGGCAAGAGAGATGTCGGCTACCTTGTAGTCAGTAAATTCGGCGTTCATTTATCAATCTCCGAGAGACAAATGAGCGCCGTTTTTGAGTTGCCCTCTTCCCGAGCCTGACGGAAGTGTTTCCGCTGCAGCGCCCCTCGGGGAGTGGGGGGAATAAAAATGCTTGGTTTTACAGTCCTGCGTCGGCCTTGAGTGCATCTGCCTTATCGGTCTTTTCCCAAGTGAAGCCTTCGTCTTCACGGCCGAAATGACCGTAGGCTGCAGTCTTGCGGTATTTGATCAGATCGCTATTCAGCAGGTCGAGCATATTGAGGATGCCGTAGGGTCGCAGGTCGAAATGTGTGCGCACCAGTTCGGTGATGCGTTCGTCAGTGATCTTTCCGGTGCCAAAGGTGTCGATCATGATCGAGGTGGGTTCAGCCACGCCGATGGCATAGGAGACCTGGATCTCGCAACGATCCGCCAGTCCGGCGGCAACGATGTTTTTGGCGACATAACGACCGGCATAGGCGGCAGAGCGATCCACCTTTGAGGGATCCTTGCCGGAAAAGGCGCCGCCACCGTGACGGGCGGAACCGCCGTAGGTGTCGACGATGATCTTGCGACCGGTCAATCCGGCGTCGCCCATAGGGCCGCCAATAACAAACTTGCCGGTGGGGTTGATGTGAATTTTGGTGTCCGGGGTGATCAGTCCGGTCGGATCGAGTACTGGTTTGATGATGGTGTCCATCACCGCGTCGCGCAACGCCTGTTCACTCAGGGTATCCTCGTGCTGGGTGGAGAGCACCACCGCATCGATGCTGATCGGTTTGCCGTCTTTATAGTGGAAGCTGACCTGGCTCTTGGCATCGGGGCGCAGCCAAGCGAGTTCACCCTGCTTTCTGACTTCCGCCTGCCGGTGTACCAGACGGTGGGCGTAGGTGATGGGGGCGGGCATCAATACGTCGGTTTCGTTGGTGGCGTAACCGAACATCAGGCCCTGGTCGCCGGCGCCCTGCTCTTCGGGGTTGCTGCGGTCGACACCCTGGTTGATGTCGGGAGACTGAATGCCGATGGCGGTCATCACGGCACAGGTATCGGCGTCGAATCCCATTTCAGAACTGGTGTAGCCGATCTCGCGGATGGTCTGGCGCATTACGGCTTCGTAATCAGGCTTGGCATGAGTGGTGATTTCACCGGCGATCATAACCATGCCGGTCTTGAACAGGGTCTCGCAGGCCACGCGGGCATGTTTGTCCTCGGCCAGAATGGCATCAAGGATTGCATCCGATACCTGATCCGACATCTTGTCCGGATGCCCCTCGGATACCGATTCCGATGTGAATATGTATTCGCTCGCCATTATAATGAGTTCCTTCCGTAATCCCTTATAGATTAAGGGTGTTGAAGATGCGTTTATACCGGCATGATTTTCTGTACAAATATAGATGCCGTCAAAAAGTGATCGGCGATTTTACACCCAGTCGCGGTTTTTGCATAATGCCGGCCCTGATTTCAATTCAAAGCATTGAGGGTTTTAATAGTGGTTTCACTACAAACGCCAGTATGTGATTTCGGCAGGCCTGCACCAAACTTTAATCTGCAGGGGGTCGATGGTAAAACCTGGACACTTGACGCCTGCAAAGGGGAGAAGGGTCTGCTGGTGATGTTTATCTGCAATCACTGCCCCTATGTAAAGTCGATCAGGGATCGCATTGTGCGGGATGCGCGAGAGCTGAAAGCCCTGGGCATCAATTGCGTGGCCATCATGTCCAATGACCCGGCTGAGTACGAAGAGGACTCGTTCGAAAACATGCAGCGGGTTTCCGAGGCGTTCGATTTTCCTTTCCCCTACCTCTGGGATGAGAGCCAGGAGATTGCCAAGTCCTACGGTGCGGTCTGCACGCCGGATTTCTTCGGTTACAACGCAGATCTGCAGCTGCAGTATCGGGGGCGTCTTGATGAGAGCCGGAAAGATGCCGCGCCGGAGGGTGTGCGGCGCGACCTTTTTGAGGCGATGAAGCTGGTGTCCGAAACCGGCGCTGGTCCCGCAGATCAGATTCCGAGCATGGGTTGTTCAATAAAATGGCTCGAATCCTGAGCTGGACGGCATGGTTACAATATCAGGATATTCAAATTTTCCCATCAAGTCAGCTTATTGCCCCTATAAAGGCAGCTAAATTGCCGACGGCTTTAGCTTAGGGGAGAATAGCTCACCTTTTGCCCCGCGGTGGGGTGTCCGGAACCTCTTGTGTTTGAAGTTTCCGGCATACACCGACGTGAACAACAGTGGCTGGTGACAGTGTTCCCGGCCGGGTGGCTGACTATCAGGCTTGTAGCCTTTGCTGGTCGCCAAGTGGAAACAGACGAGATTTCGTACATTCAAATAGGAGAGGGGTCAATGTCCTCACGCAGAGAACTTGCCAACGCTATCCGTGCCCTGAGCATGGATGCAGTGCAGAAAGCCAATTCAGGTCACCCTGGCGCGCCCATGGGTATGGCCGACATCGCTGAAGCCCTGTGGAACAGCCACATGAAGCACAACCCGGCTAACCCGGACTGGGCGGATCGTGACCGTTTCATCCTCTCCAACGGCCACGGCTCCATGCTGATCTACTCCCTGCTGCATCTGACAGGTTACGACCTCAGCATGGATGATCTGAAGAGCTTCCGTCAGCTGCATGCCAGGACTCCGGGTCACCCCGAGTACGGTTATGCTCCCGGCGTCGAGACCACCACCGGTCCCCTGGGTCAGGGCATCACCAACGGCGTGGGCATGGCCCTGGCCGAGAAGACTCTGGCAGCCCAGTTCAACCGTGACGGCCACGATATCGTCGACCACAACACCTATGTTTTTATGGGTGACGGCTGCATGATGGAGGGTATCTCCCACGAAGCTTGCTCCCTGGCCGGTACCCTGGGTCTGGGCAAGCTGGTCGCCTTCTGGGATGACAACGGCATCACCATCGACGGTCACGTCGAGGGCTGGTTCACCGATGATACCCCCAAACGTTTCGAATCTTACGGCTGGCACGTTATTCCCGGCGTCGACGGTCACGATGCAGACGCGCTGAACGCGGCGATTGATGCTGCCAAAGCGGTTACCGACAAACCAACCCTGATCTGCTGCAAGACCACCATCGGTTTTGGTAGCCCGAACCTGGCCGGTACCCATGATTGCCACGGCGCACCGCTGGGTGATGATGAGATCAAGCTGACCCGCGAACAGTTGGGCTGGAGCCACGGCCCGTTCGAGATTCCAGAAGACATTTATGCCGGTTGGGACGCGAAGGATGCCGGTGCTGCCACCGAGTCCGCATGGAATGACAAGTTTGCTGCCTATGAATCTGCGCACCCTGAACTGGCTGCCGAGCTCAAACGCCGCATGGCTGGCGATCTGCCCGCCAACTGGGAAGAGGAATCCAGCAAGTTCATTGCCGAAGTCAATGCCAAGGCTGAGTCTCCTGCAACCCGCAAGGCTTCTCAGAACGCCCTAAATGGTTACGGCCCGCTGCTGCCTGAGTTCCTCGGTGGCTCCGCTGACCTGACGCCTTCCAACCTGACTTCCTGGTCCGGTTGTAATGCGATTACTGAAGGACATGCCGACGGCAACTACATCTCTTACGGTGTACGTGAATTCGCCATGTCCGCCATCATGAACGGTGTCACCCTGCATGGCGGTTTCGTGCCCTACGGCGCGACCTTCCTGATGTTCTCCGAGTACGCCCGCAACGCTTTGCGTATGGCGGCGCTGATGAAGATTCAGTCGATCTTCGTCTATACCCATGACTCTATCGGTCTGGGTGAGGATGGACCGACCCATCAGCCGGTCGAGCAGATCCCAACCCTGCGTATGATCCCCAACATGAGCGTATGGCGCCCCTGTGATGCGGTCGAGACTGCAGTGGCCTGGAAGAGCGCGGTAGAGAAGAAAGACGGTCCTTCCTGCCTGATCTTCTCCCGTCAAGGTTTGCAGCATCAGAACCGCAGCGAAACGCAGATTGCCGCCATCGCCAAGGGCGGTTACGTGCTGGTCGACTGTGACGGTACGCCTGATGTGATCGTTGTGGCCACCGGTTCCGAGGTGGATCTGGCGGTCAAGGCCGCAGCCGAGTCGAGTAAGAAGGTGCGCGTGGTCTCCATGCCTTGCACCAATGCCTTCGACGCCCAGGATGCTGTTTACAAAGAGTCCGTGCTTCCTGCAGCCTGCACCGCACGCGTGGCTGTTGAGGCCGCTGTCACCGATAGTTGGTACAAATACGTCGGTTTGAACGGCAAGGTGATCGGTGTCGATCGTTTCGGTGAATCTGCACCTGCAGGCCAGTTGTTCGAAGAGTTTGGCTTCACCGTGGCAAACGTTGTCGCCGCTATCGACGAAGTATCTGCCTGATTCTGCAATTACAGGGCGTCTGATGACGCCCTGTTGACCAAATCTATTAAAGTTTACGTTCTTACGGAGTATTTCTCATGACTATCAAAGTAGGCATTAACGGTTTCGGCCGCATCGGTCGTATGGCTTTCCGCGCTATTGCCAAGGATTTCGCTGGTGACATCGAAGTTGTCGGTATCAACGACCTGCTGGACGCAGACTACCTCGCATACATGCTGAAGTACGACTCAGTTCACGGTAACTTCGACGGCGATATCGCTGTAGACGGCAGCAATCTGGTGGTTAACGGCAAGACTATCCGCCTGACCGCTGAGCGCGATCCTGCCAACCTGGCATGGGGTGACATCAGCGCCGATCTGATTATCGAGTGCACCGGCTTTTTCCTCACCGAAGAGACCTGTCAGAAGCACATCGACGCCGGCGCCAAGAAAGTCGTTATGTCTGCGCCCTCCAAGGACGGCACCGCGATGTTCGTACACGGCGTCAATCACGACGAATACGCTGGCCAGGCCATCAGCTCTGCTGCTTCCTGCACCACCAACTGCCTGGCGCCTGTTGCCAAGATTCTGAACGACAAGTGGGGCATCAAGCGTGGCCTGATGACCACCGTTCATGCGGCAACCGCAACCCAGAAAACTGTTGACGGTCCTTCCCTGAAAGACTGGCGCGGTGGCCGCGGTATCCTGGAGAACATCATCCCGTCTTCCACCGGTGCAGCCAAGGCTGTGGGTGTTGTACTGCCTGAGCTGAACGGCAAGCTGACAGGTATGGCTTTCCGCGTACCCACCTCTGACGTGTCCGTTGTCGACCTGACTGTCGAGCTGAACAGTGAAGCTTCATACGACGACATCTGTGCCGCCATGAAGGCCGCCTCTGAGTCCGGCCCGATGAGCGAGACCCTGGGTTACACCGATGAGAAGGTTGTCTCCACCGATTTCCGTGGTTGTGGCCAATCTTCCATCTTCGATTCAGGTGCCGGCATCGCACTGGACGGTACCTTCGTCAAGGTTGTCTCCTGGTACGACAACGAGTACGGCTACACCTGCAACATGCTGCGTTTCGTTAAGCACGTTTCTAAATAAGGGCCGAGGAATCAGGGCCAAGGGCCGAGGGTGAGCAATTTATCCCTCGGCCCTCGGCCCTTGGCCCTTTCCCAGAGGTATTCGGCAAGGCCCCGGCTTTGCCAAATCTCTCTGAATCAAACCTACGGAGTGTCACCATGTCTTTCATCAAACTTACCGATCTCGATCTCGCCGGCAAGCGCGTCCTAATCCGCGCCGACCTGAACGTACCTGTCAAAGACGGCAAGGTTACCTCCGACGCCCGTATCACCGCCTCCATGCCCACCATCGAGCACTGCCTGAAAGCAGGCGCCAAGGTGCAGGTCATGTCCCATCGGGGCCGCCCCACTGAGGGCGAGGTGGATGCTGAGAATTCCATGCAGCCCATTGCTGAGGATATGTCCGCCAAGCTGGGTACTGAAGTTCGCCTGATCGCTGACTACCTTGACGGTGGTTTCGACGTTGCTGATGGCGAAGTCGTACTGTTCGAGAACGTACGTTTCAATGCGGGTGAGAAAAAGGACAACGAAGACCTGGCAAAGAAGTACGCCGCACTGTGCGACATCTTCGTGATGGACGCCTTCGGCACTGCTCACCGTGCACAGGCATCTACTCACGGTGCCGGCAAGTTTGCGCCCACCGCTTGTGCGGGTCTGCTGCTGGCCAGTGAACTGGACAACCTGGCCAAGGCACTGGCCAATCCGGCTCGCCCCATGGTAGCCATCGTCGGTGGCTCAAAAGTCTCTACCAAGCTGACTGTACTGGAGGCGCTCTCCGAGAAGGTCGATCAGTTGGTGGTCGGTGGAGGTATTGCCAACACGTTCCTCAAGGCTATGGGCAACAACGTCGGCAAATCTCTCTGCGAGGACGATCTGGTAGACACCGCCAAGGCGCTGGTGGAAAAGATGAAGGAGCGCGGTGCCAGCATTCCGATCGCCACAGATGTGGTTTGCGGTAAAGAGTTCAGCGAAACTGCTGAGGCCACCCTGAAGGCCGCCGGTGATGTGGATGATGACGATATGATCTTCGATATTGGTCCTGACTCCGCCAAGGAACTGGCTGATATTATCGCCAAGGCCGGTACTGTTGTCTGGAACGGCCCGGTGGGAGTGTTCGAGTTCGACCAGTTCGGCGCGGGTACCAAGACGGTTTCCATGGCCATTGCCGATTCCGATTGTTTCAGCCTGGCTGGTGGTGGCGACACGATTGCCGCTATCCAGAAATATGATATCTACGACAAGGTCACCTACATCTCCACTGCGGGCGGTGCTTTTCTGGAGTACCTTGAAGGCAAGACCCTGCCTGCTGTTGCCATGCTTGAAGCAAGGGCAGCTGAATAACAAAGTTGAAGCGGTAATCAAGTGCAATCGGGCAGTTGCCTGATCGTGACCCTGTCGCTGAAACTTAGCTAAAGAGCGTTATGCCAAGACGAACAAAGATTGTTGCAACCCTGGGGCCGGCAACCGACGACCCCAAGATGATGGATAAGATCATTCGTGCGGGGGTGGATGTCGTTCGCCTCAACCTTTCGCATGATTCGCACGATTCTCAGTTGGATCGGGCTGAGCGGATTCGGGATCGCTCCCGTGCGAGCGGCAGGCAGGTCGGCGTACTTTGCGATCTGCAGGGTCCCAAGATTCGTATCGGCCGGTTTAAAAACGATTACATCGTGCTGGACGAGGAAGACGAATTTATACTCGATGCGAGCTGTCCGCTTACGGATGGTGATGGAACCCGTGTCGGCCTGACCTATCCTGATCTTGTCAATGATGTCTCCCGTGGCGATACCCTGCTGCTGGATGATGGAGCGCTTGTTTTCTGGATCTCCGAGGTTGATGGCCAGGAGATTCACTGCAAGGTTGTTGTCGGCGGAAAACTCTCCAATAACAAAGGCATCAATAAACAGGGCGGTGGTCTGTCGGCTCCTGCGTTGACGGAAAAAGATCGCGCTGATATCAAGTTCGCCGCGGAGATCGATGCTGACTATCTTGCCGTTTCGTTCGTGCGCAGCGCGGAAGATGTCAGCGAGGCGCGCAAGCTTCTGGAAGAGGCGGGCGGCAAGGGTGGCATCATTGCCAAGATTGAACGGGCTGAAGCACTGGACTGTATCGAAGAGATCATTGAGGTGTCTGATGCCATCATGGTCGCACGCGGTGATCTGGGGGTGGAGATTGGTGATGCGGAGCTCCCCGCAGTGCAGAAGAACCTGATCAAAATAGCACGCAAGATGAACTGCGTGGTGATCACAGCGACCCAAATGATGCAGTCGATGATCGATAGCCCGATACCAACTCGTGCCGAGGTTTTTGATGTGGCCAATTCCGTGCTGGATGGTACGGATGCGGTGATGCTTTCGGCCGAGACATCTGTGGGTAAATATCCTCACAAGGTCATAGCTGCAATGGATCGTGTCTGTGTCGAAGCTGAAAAACAGGCAATCGTGCGGCGCTCCCAGCACCGTATCGACTCTGTTTTCGGGCGCGTGGATGAGGCCATTGCAATGGCGACCATGTACACTGCGAACCACCTTGGCGTGACAGCGATTGCCGCGTTGACTGAGTCGGGTTCCACATCCAAGTGGATGTCGAGAATCAGTTCAGGCATCCCGATTTATGCCTTGACCCGGAATGTGGAGACCCGCAGAAAAGTCACGCTCTACCGTGGTGTCTACCCTGTCAGCTTCGATGTCGCCAGCACCAACATGGGCGAGGTCAATGAAGAAGTCATCGACGAACTGCTGCGCCGGGGTGAGGTTCGTGAGAACGATCTGGTAATCATCACCAAGGGGGATCGCTCCGGTGTTGAAGGCCAAACGAATATCATGAAAGTGATGCGAGTGGGTGAGCATGTGCTGCCCAAAGAGAATTAGGCAAGAACCCGTGGGTTCTCGCAGAGCGTTTAACCCAGTTATAGAAACCAACTCAAGGAGGCTATCATGGCCCTGATTTCCCTGCGCCAACTTCTGGATCATGCCGCTGAGCACAGCTACGGCTTGCCAGCGTTCAACGTCAACAACATGGAACAGGTGCATGCCATCATGCAGGCGGCAGATGCGGTTGACAGCCCTGTCATCCTGCAGGGTTCCGCCGGTGCCCGCTCCTATGCCGGAGAGCCCTTCCTACGCCACTTGATCGAGGCTGCAATCGAGATGTACCCCCACATCCCTGTCTGCATGCATCAGGATCACGGTGCATCTCCAGACATCTGCCTGCGTTCCATCCAGTCCGGCTTCAGCTCGGTCATGATGGACGGCTCTCTGATGTCCGACGGCAAGACCCCGTCCAGCTATGAGTACAACGTAGATGTCACCAAGAATGTGGTCGATATGGCTCACGCTGGCGGCGTCTCTGTTGAGGGTGAGCTGGGCTGCCTGGGTTCGCTGGAAACCGGCATGATGGGCGAAGAAGACGGCCACGGTGCCGAAGGCAAGCTGGACATGGATCAGCTGCTGACCGATCCCGATGAGGCTGCTGACTTTGTTAGCAAGACCGGTGTTGATGCACTGGCTATCGCTATCGGTACTTCCCATGGCGCCTACAAGTTCACCCAGGAGCCTACGGGCAAGATTCTGCGTATCGACCGCGTGAAAGAGATTCACGATCGCATTCCCGGCGTCCATCTGGTTATGCATGGCTCATCTTCCGTACCCCAGGACTGGCTGAAGATCATCAACAGCTACGGCGGCGACATGGGTCAGACCTATGGTGTGCCGGTTGACGAAATCGTTGAAGGTATCAAATCCGGCGTGCGCAAGGTCAACATCGATACCGACCTGCGTATGGCATCCACGGGCTCTATCCGTCGTCACCTGGAAGAGAACAAGAGCAACTTCGACCCGCGTAAGTTCCTCAAGGAAGCGACTAAAGGTATGTCTGATATCTGCAAGAATCGCTATGAAGCGTTTGGTTCTGCCGGTATGGCTTCCAAGATGACCGCGATCTCACTGGAGACCATGTTTGGTCGCTATGCGAGTGGCGAATTGGATCCGAAAGTCAGCTGATCGGCTGGATTCAAGGTAGGAAAAGGGGCGTTTGGCGCCCCTTTTTTGTGTCTGAATATTGGGTTTCGATACGAGTAGCGTAGCGCTCAGGCAAGTATCCCTGCATGCTCAAGCGCCTGCTTGAGTTGCTTTGGGGCAAAACCAGGCAACTGCAGGTCACCGACCACGATCATCGGTACGCTTCGCCCCCCCATGTTGAAAAAGCGTTTCTGCATTTTTCCAGCCTTGCCGACATCAAACTCCAAAAACAGCACCTTGTTGGCCTTCAGCCACTCTTTGGCGCGCTTGCAGTGGGGGCAGCGCTGGGTCGTGTAGATTACCACCTTGGCGGTGTTTGAATTGTTATTCACCATAGGATTCAACATCTATTCCCAGTCGGTCAGGCGCCAGTCAAACGCTTCTCCGCCTCCCGGTATTTCTCTGCGGTTTTTTGAATGATCTCTTCAGGTAATTCAGGACCCGGCGGGGTTTTGTCCCAATCAAGGGTTTCCAGGTAGTCACGCACGAACTGCTTGTCGAAGCTGGGGGGGCTGATGCCGGGGCGGTATTCACTTGCGGGCCAAAAACGGGATGAATCAGGGGTCAGTACTTCATCGATCAGATGTACGGTGCCATGATCATCAAGGCCAAACTCAAATTTGGTGTCGGCGATGATAATGCCCTTCTCACGGGCAAAGTCGGCTGCTTCTGTGTAGATACCAAGACTCAAGTCACGTACCTGCCCGGCAAGATCCTGACCGATCAGGTTTACGGTCTTCTCAAAACTGATATTTTGATCGTGCTCACCCACTTCGGCCTTGGTCGATGGAGTGTAGATTGCCTCAGGCAGTTTGTCGGCCTGCTGCAGTCCTTGCGGCAGTCGAATACCGCAAACCCCTCCGCTGCGTTGATAATCTTTCCAGCCGGAGCCGATCAGATAACCCCTGACGATAGCTTCGACCGGCAGAGGCTTGAGCTTGCGTACGACGATTGCCCGGTCACCCAGTGCCGAGCGCTGGTTGGAGTCCGGGACGACAGATTCAAGTGGGATGTCAGACAGATGGTTCGGCACCTGATCTCTGGTTCGTTCAAACCAGAAATTTGCCACTCGCGTCAGCACCTCACCTTTACCAGGTATGGCTTGCGGCAGAATGACGTCAAATGCGGATAGTCGGTCACTTGTAACGATCAACAGATGATTATCGTCGACAGCATAGATATCGCGGACTTTTCCCCGGCTAACCTGTTCCAGGTCGGTGAGATTGGATTCAAACAGGGTATTATTTGCTTCGTTCATGGTGCTTGTCAGTTCAAAAAAACTGTATTATAACCCGCTCAACATCAGCTTTCTTCCCATACTCACAGTTTCTCCTATGCAAATCGTATTTTCGCCTGAGAAGGTCGCCCGGGTCCTGTTGTGGATTGTCGCATTTTTGACCATTGCCAACACGCTGGGACAAATTTCACACCATTTTTTTGGTCACAGCCGGCTTTTTGGTCTGGTGTATCTCTTCAACCTGAACAGAGAGTGGAGTGTTCCATCTTTCTATGCCTCATTCGCTGTCCTGTTCTGTTCTCTGCTATTGACTCTGATTGCCTGGGTTCACCATCGTAGAGAAGAAGTGGATTTCAAGTATTGGTATGGCCTGGCGGTAATTTTTCTCCTGCTTGCAATCGATGAGTATACCGATATCCATAATCGCATCTTTGAACCTGTCCACAGTCACTTGAAGGCTATCGGGTTGATCTCCTATGCGTGGCTGCTGGTCTACGTGCCGCTGCTGCTTGCCATGCTATTGATCTATCGCCGATTTCTCACTAGATTGCCAAAGCCGACCGTCAAGTTGTTTATCCTGGCCGGTGTGGTCTATCTTGTCGGCGCCATTGGATTCAACTTTATTGGGGACCAATACACATATTATGAGAGGAGGGAGGCGGTCTCCTATGTAGTTATCTACACGATCGAAGAACTCTGTGAGATGCTTGGGATTATCATGTTCATCTATGCTCTCCTGAAGTATATGGAGGGATACATAGGGCGGTTGGCATTGGTCTTTCTTGATAGAGAGAAGTAAGCAGAGGGGCGGAATTCTACGAATGGTATACGATACTAATGCAGTCGCCGAATAACCGACATGCTCAAATGAACATCTGGTAGGGTGTGCCGCGTGTACCAGAAAAAACCGTTACAGCAATAATGGTGCGCAGGTTGCACCCTGCGTTCGTCACATTTCGAGAAAACACACCCCATGCCAACCATCCCCGCGAACGCTGAAACTTGAGTGAGTCACTGTGCGAAATTGCAGCTACAGACCGTCTATTGAAACCAATAGATAGTTTGTTGAGTATTAATCCCAGGAAACCCAAAAGCAGATAGGTAGAGTCGAAAAATCATGAATGAGGAGAACGACTATCTTCGCGCCTTTCGTGGCAGTTTTACCTCAGCATTACGCTGGCACCATCTGGATAGTTTATGGGAAGTGTTGCGTATGGATGCCGGCGGGGGGTGGTATATCTATGCGGTTGGTGAGCAACCCCCCGCCGGGGTGGTTGATGCGGATGGCTTCAATCGTTTTATCTCTGAAATCGATGAACTGCTGCGAAAAGAGCATGATGAGGATTACTGCGGCATTGTTTATGCGGACGATCTGACTGCACCCTCTTTCGTCAAGATATATGATCCCAATAATCTGGGCGTCTCCTGTGGTTATAGTGATAATCCCCCTCTGCCGGGTTGGGTGATGAGCAAGATCCAGCCTGTTGATCTGCCGTCAACCCAGGTGCTTCCCGGAAATAGGAAGCGTTGGTGGCGGAATCTGTTTGGCGGCTAACTCCTTCCTATCCTGTAAATCCATGTCTGTTAGTGGGAAATAAGCCCGTTTTCCCGTGTTAGACTGCCGTTGATAATACTGTTGGCAGGTAAGAAATTCACGAGTGACGTTTGGTTGGGCTATGAACGAAACAGCGCAAGAAAACGGAAAATTGTCTTTGGATGACCGTCTGGAGATGACGCGTGGCGTGCTGAACATGCTGAAAAATTGGGGGTTCAGGGCGGAAGAGATGATGGCGCTGTTGGATCTGGAAGGAAAGCCGCGTCATATGGCACGATATATGAGTGACCAGCCTTTACCCAATAACCCAGGCATCACCAAACGAGTTGAGTATCTGATCCGTATAAACGATGCGCTTCGTACCACCTACCCGCTGAATCCGGATATGGGGCGGCGCTGGATGCGTCAGCGCAATACCAAGTTACAAAGGCGCTCGCCCCTGGCGGTTATGATCGAAGGCGGTGAACGTGGGTTTGTGAATGTACTTTGCCACCTTGACTGTACTTACGCCTGGGATATGAGTGGTTCGAAAAACACCTCCTGCAGGAATATCTCAGGGTAAGGTTTTATCCGGGCTGTCTGGCTTGTTCTTTTTCCCTGCGTTGCAGCCAGACATCCAGCCCTTGGGCATTCAATTCGATATCCATAGCCAGCAGTGCCTTGAGCCGGGATTCCGCTAGCGAACAACCGTGCTTCATGAGCGATTTGTTAGTCCATTCCCATAATTTTTTCTGGATTCCGGCACTGCGGTTCTCTGGTTCCACAGTCAGGGCAATCTCTGCAAAATCGCCGATAGCCCTGTACAGGTCATCCGCCAGCCGGTTCATGTCGCTCACTTTTCCATAGTGGGTGAGGTAAGCGCTGGATGGGTTCATCTCCATCAGTCTGCTTAATGTTGCCTGCCAGGCTGCTGGGTCGAACTGGACCGGGGTGGTGGTGGGCAAAATAAAAGCCCCCTTGGAGGTATCCAGCTCCCGATAAGAGAGACCAAAGGTATCGCCGGTAAAGAGCCCTTTACTCCTGTCGTCATAGATGCAGATGTGGTGCCGGGCATGGCCAGGGGTATCGAGACAGAGCAGAGACCTGCCACCGAGTTCGATCACAATCTCGTCGGATGCCTCAATCACTCTCTCCTGTGGGATGGGAATCAGCCGGCCAAAGGCTTTGCGGAACTGTTCCTTGCCGTAGACGGCAGTGGCGCCCGCAGTCAGTTTTGTCGGGTCGACCATATGGCGGGCGCCAAAAGGGTGGACGACAAGCTGCGCCTCGGGGCACTTTTCCATCAGTGCGCCAGCACCCCCTGCATGATCCAGGTGAACATGGGTCACGATGATGTACTTCACTTGGTCGGTGGTCAGTCCACGGGTTTCCAGCAGCTTGAGAATAACAGGCAGGGTATAGGTTGTGCCTGTATCGACAAAAGCCAACTCCCCCTGCGCCTCGATCATGTAACAGGCCGCGAGATCTGGCCGTTGATAACCTGTGTCGATACAGGTTATGGCGTGCTCTAGCGTTTGATAGGGAGAATGGCCCATGTTCAGTGAAGATAACCTTCCTGTGGTTGGATGTTGCCGCCGCTATTTTGCAAACGCGAGAATACGTTTGGTGATCTTTGTTTTAAAGGATTTGGGAAAGAGCACGATCCAGTAGATGATGAACAGGATAATGCCGCCTCCCAAACTGCCGTAGATCAGGATTTCAACAAAACGGTCACCCAGCAGATGACGCATCAACAGCAGCCAAAGTGTAAAAGGTATGACTGACAGCAGGGGAGTGAAGAAGACTTTCACAATGAATGAGCTGAGCGGTATTTCCAAAACCTTGCAGGAGTGGTAGGGGACCAGGAGCCCAAAGGTGATAAAGATCGGTACTGCGATTAAGAGGGCTGCACCTTCCAGTGTCCATCCAGAGATATTGAGCGCAGTAATGCCGATAACAAGTGAAGAAAGGGTGATGATAATGCTCCACTTGCCGATAAAACCATGCATATTTATTCCCATCAGCACACGGTAGAACGGATCCATCGAAATCGGCAGGAAGTAGGCAACGGCCAAGATGAGAATGATCGACATGTTGACATACCCACTGCCCATCCAGACTGTCATGATGACATCACCGTAGATGACAAATGCAATCAGAAAGGGAGTAGTGAGGGCAACGCCATACCTGGCTGTGGTGATTAGAAGCTCTTTCAGTTCTTCGGTTTTGCCGGTGCCATGCAGTGCGCCTACCGTGGGTATTAGAACATAGGTAAATTTACGCACGAATGTCTCAATGTGCCTGACAATTGCCACTGGCCGGGTAAACACCGCCAAGGCAGCCGGTCCAAGATTACTGACAATAAAGACGCTGGTGGTTTGCAGCAGAATGATAGGTACAATCGCAGCTGCGAAGGTTTTTCCACCGAAGTGGATCAATTTTTTGGCATGAGCCCAAGTGACGGAGTGGGGGTGAAATCTCAATTCAGGGCAGATATGACGGGCATAGATCATACGGATAATTTCGCCAAACAGGGTAACGGCAAAATAGATGATGCTGATGCTGATCAGCTCTCCGCCCATTGTCAGGGCGGTAACCATGCCGACTACCGTGATGAAATAAAACCCTGAACTGATGGCATTATGCATGCCCCAGCGATGATAGCCGGTGATGACCCCTTTGGCAGGTTCCAATGCCATCTCTGCAGCAAAGGTAGCCCCCAGAAATAGCATGACCCCTTGTGCAATCTCCAGGTTGCTGCCGAGTTTTTCAGCGAAAAAGATGGGCAGTATAAAGTAGATGGCAGTTACAATGAGCAGCACCATGACCGAGATGAACGCCTGGATCACCAGTACGGTGGAAATTGTGCCGCGCATCTCATCGAAATCTTCGCTGGCTCGATACTTGGCAATATAGCGGTTCAATTGTGAGCCCAGGCCCATGGTGGTAAGGCGCATATAGGCCACAAGTGACCAACAGAAATCCCAGATACCCAGCGCCTCCTGACCTATGTTGTTGTCTATCATTCTGGGCATGACGAATCCCGCAACGATAAAGACAAGATACCCCGCCCAGCTGGTGATGACGTTCCAGATCATTCTGTCGCGACCTGAAACGTCCTCTTTTTTTTCATTTTTTGAGTCAGACACTGCGCTATACCGTTTTCAAAGAATCGTTTTGCTTGCCAAGCATGGATCGGGACGGGAGCATGGTCAATTTTATCGCCGATTGGAAGCGCGTTTGTTATAACAAGTGTTTCAGCGTTGAAAAACAGACTTCAGATTTGACGCTGGTAGTGGTGGCCGAGCATATCACGGAGCAGATTGAAAATCCGGGAGTCAGTTCATGATTGGTCAACGGGAAAGTCCGCAGGTACTGGCCAGCAGGAAGAGTGGGTCTTTCTTTCCGGAAATTGAGATTCTTTTCAGCTTGAAAGGGTCTGCGCCTGGGTTGTTGATCCCTTCATCAGAGGTTACTGCTGAGATGTATCCGGTCTCTTTGAGTATATCGACTGCCTGTTGATTCCAGCTGCCGTTTGGGTAGCAGAAATGACGACAGCTTTCTCCAGTTACCCGTTCGATCGCCTCTTTTGACCTGATCAGTTGCTTCCTTATTGTATCGGCGTCCGCCTGGGCCAGTCGGACATGATTTACTGTATGGCTACCAACGATGATTCCGTCCGTGTGTGAGATGCTGGCTACCTCGTCCCAGGTTAAAATGGAAGACCAAGGGTCATTCTTGATGATCTGGTTGAGGTTTCTGCCGCTCTGCGTTTCAAGTGATTCCGTCAGTTGGTCGAAGTAGTTACGCATCTCGATATCCGGCATATCGGCATGTTTCAGAATGCTGCGCAGCTGAGCAAACGATTTCGACAGTGCGTGTCTGCTGGAATTGTCGATGGTGATTTCGGTATCTTCGTGTCGGATTGTTTTTCCGTTGATATCTGCAAACTGCAGTGCATAATCGAGGCGATCGACCCAGAAGGGACGTTGTTCGTCAGTGTGGCCGGTAGCGATGTAGAAGACAGCAGGAGCGCCATATTTCTGCAATTTTGGCAGTGCATGTATTGCGTTATTTCTGTAACCATCATCGAAAGTAAAGGCACAACAGTTAGGCTTTAACGGCAGCCGTCCTTCCAGCATTGCAGTTACTTCATCCATGGTGACAAAGTCGTAGTAACGACTAAGGAGCTCGAGGGCACGTTCAAGATACTCAGGCGAAAGTTGTGGTCTAAGTGGCTCCCATGAGGCCTCTTCCGCTTGGGTATCCATGACGCCGTGGATCGTAAAAATCGTAATTTTTTTTCTTCTGAAAAAATGCAAGACTCTGATGGCGCCCGTCCATTGAAATATTTTCAGAATGGCCAATTTTAGATTCATCTTTTTCCTAAAAAAGGTGATCAGTGGTATTGCACGAAACTTGTTGCAAATTGTAATTAATTCCAAATTCAGATAATAGTCTGAGGTGCGCCTCTATTGTAGCGGCAGAATCTTATATCACTTTAGCGTAGGTTACTGCATGTGTACTGAAATAGAGAAATGGAATTCAGAAAGTGCTCAATTTTTTTGGTGGTTGTCGGATTTAACCTTATTTTGAAGTGATTGATCTGCTAGGGGCTGCCCCGTTACAAGTCTAAAGAAGCCAGGTGAATTTAATCCATCGAATTGGCTGTGGTTTTGGTTTTTCAGTCCTACGCAGTCGCCTTGGGGTTTAGCTCCGGCAGGCGGTTGCCAATTCCCTGTTTTTTTCCGCTGCGTCGAGTGCGGAGCAGCGGTATGCCGGGTCGTATCTCTCGCTTGAATTCCCGTTTCCAGACTTCGAAATCGAGGGTTGTGTGGCCGTAGATCGCCTGATCCAGATCGTGTACAAGGCCACGTACTCGTTGAGGGTTGGATCTCGGCTGAAAAGCGATGATGCGGTCTGCAATGTCCGCGAAAGGTGCTCGCGGTGGCATATCCATATGTTTGTTGGCCAGAAAGCGCAGAGTGTAACCCCAGACGTCAGGATCGTTTTCCTGATCAACGCAACGTACGCAGAACCAGAAACGGATCGACAGTGGTAGCATGCCGACAAGTTGACGGCGCAGTCGTTGCCACTTGGTGATTGGATTGAGGCAGGCAGTGGTGGCGCGAAACTTCTTACCGAGCGGAGCGAAAGCCGGCACCATGTTCAGGAAAGGCTTCTTCAATGCGATGGTGAGCGGAGCAAATGCAGCGGGAGGTTTTACCTCACGTTTTCGATTGGCGATCCAGACCGCCAGCCAGTACCCGAAGATAACACCCAGTGCCACGGCCAGTGGGATCCAGAAGGCGGCGGGGGAGCCGGCGGGGAAAAATGTGCTCGTCTTGGTCAGGCCGAAAAGCCCTTCCCCCCTTAAACCACTACCACTGACAGCCAGGGGTTTGACGGGTTCGGAGGCATGCTGCGGCATGCCTGTTCTGATATTCCACCAGGGTATACGCAACTCGGGTAGCTGCAGCTCACCACCATGCTGGGGGACCAGCGTGAAGGTTTCGATGCGGCTTCCCAGAATCTTTTTGCCACTCTTGCTGAGCTTGGTTTGGGTGCGAGTCTTCTCCCGGTAAACCCGAAAGGCTGGGCTTTGCAGCTGGCGTTCGAGACTGGGCAGGAGATTACCGGACGCGCCGATGGCCTTGATTTCAATCGTCAGGCTGGTGGGTTGCCCGGCCGCGAAGCGGGTGTTCTCCGGTAGCCTCGTATTGAGGGTCAACTGTTCAAGCGGCAGCCAGGGATTGATGGAAGGATCGGCATCTTTGACATCGAGTGTCAGTGGTTTATCACTTGTCGCATCGAAAGTCTTGGGAGCACTGCCATATCCACTCATAGGTTCCAGTGTCCCAGTAACGTGAAGCGGCGGAATCTCGATCTTTCCGGGGCGCAGAGGCGTCACCTGGTAGATAAATCCGGTCACGATCTCCTGATTTCCTTTACGGGTGCGGGAGCTGGCTGTGGGGCCCTCGATCTTCTGGAAAATGAGCGCGTCGGTTTGCGGCAATTGTGGTGTGGCGGTTTTGAGGTTGCCGCCACTGATGATGTTGAGATGGAGTAACAGGTTCTCCTGCAGATAGGGGGTTCTGCCTGAGAGTTTGATCTCCAGGCGAGGCGGGCGGGATTGTTGACTGTAGTACGGTGTTTGACTGTATCCCGGGCGCTGCATGCCCGGCCAGCCACCAGGTCCGTAAGAGGGGGGCTGCACGGTTGGCGGGGGAAGTTCCGGCGAGGGGGTACCCTTACTGCGCTGATCCGGTGGCGCATAGTTCCACTGGCTGGCTGGGGGTTGCCAGGGCATATAACCGGGGTAGCCGCCGGGTGCAGCTACGACATTGGCCGCCAACAGCAGCAAAAGCAAAATGCTTGGAAAAGCGTGCAATCGTTTATCCATCCTCTGAGAACCTCGGTGGTTTCCAGTATTTATTTGATCTTTATATTTATTAAGGTGTCGGAGTCAAATTTGTTCGGCTCCGACCCAGGCTTATCTTGCGGGCTACCAGGGACGCGTCTCAAAATCGCGGCCGCCTTTGCTGCGCAGATAGTCATATTCCTGGAGTTTGAACTGCTTTTGCATCAGCTGAGCCGGGTCGCCTTCGACCTGCTCCAGCCACTGCTCCATCAGTGCCATGCCTCCACTCACGCGGGATTGGCTGTCGTCACCGGGGCCGCCGCCTTGCTGTTGGTCGGCATCAGGGGTCGACATATCACCCATCTGGTCGACCTGATCGACGGCTTCAGGGGTTGGTTGGCCCTGTGGCAGTGTTTCCGGGTCCTGCTTCTCCTCTCCCAGTTTGCCGGCAGAAGGTTGATCCTGCTCTGCTGAATCTTCATCCGGTGACTCTCCAAGGCTAGCAGATTTTTCCTCAGGGGATGGCTCTTTACCGGCAGTATCTTCCTGTGGTTCATCCTGCTGGTTGGCCTCTGCATCCTTTGCTTCGGTCTGCTCCTGTTCGGACTTCCCTGCCTGGTCAGTGCGGTCCTCCTGTTCGCCACCTTCACCTTCGTCCTGCTGTTGTTCGCCGGCCTTGGGTTCTTCCGACTCTTCTTCGCCTGCCTCGCCCTGCTGCTCAGGGTCATCCTTCTCCTGACCCGCTTCATCCTGCTGTTCGCTCTCGTCCTTTTGCTCTCCGGACTGCTGGCCCTGCTGCTCGTCCTCGGATGAACCCTCCTGATCCTGTTCTCCCTGCTGCTCGCCTTCCTGCTCGCTTTCGGACTCTCCCTCGCCCTGCTGTTCCTCTTCGCTCTGCTCGCCGGATTGGGACTCCTGCTGCTGTTCACCTGAAGAGCCCTCCTGTTGTTCCTCTGACTCCGATTCTCCCTCTTGTTGCTCTTCGGACTCCTGTTCGCCGGATTCCTTCTGCTCTTCGGACTCCTGTTCGCCGGATTCCTTCTGCTCTTCGGACTCCTGTTCGCCGGATTCCTTCTGCT
>JAESPE010000028.1 GCA_016756835.1 gamma proteobacterium endosymbiont of Lamellibrachia anaximandri
GCCAGTGACCGGGACGGCCGGGGCACAAACAGGCTGTCGAAGGCCGAGTCGATTTTGGGGACTGGGATGTCCCAAAATCTTTCACGAGGTCGAAGACTCACTTGTTCTTTGTAGTTGGGTATGTGTCTTCAGATGGACACTGAGAATAGCCGGGTAAAAATCATAATCTGCTTTTTTCACTACCTCAGCGTGAGATTTTCCATGTGCCGTCGGTCTGTCGGCAGAAGGTGAACCTTGACGTGCCGCTGCGTTTTCCGGCCTGGTTGGTGATTTCAGCTTCACGGCAGGTTGTGCCGCCTTTTTCGATGGTTGACAGAGTCTTCAAGCTGCCTTGGTTGCCTGATTCCGGGTTTTCCCATGCCGAACTGTCACCATCCTTTCCACTGTTCAACAGCTCTCTGGCCGTCTCTTTCATCATCTCCCAGTCCTTGTCGGTAAAGTAGCGGACGGGAGAATATTGAAGCCAACGCAACTCCAGTGCCTGGGCAGGCTGACAGATGCCGCCAAGAAGGATGCAGAGTGTTATGGTGGGACGGAGAAATCGGAATTGCATCTGTGCCTCCAGTGCAGTGATTGCAGTGAGTAAAACAGTGCGTGTAAGCGACAGTGATGTCAATCTGGACTCGAACCCAGTTCAGCATTTATGAGAAAATATCCAGGAATAGGTTGTTCGAATCCTGGAGGTTCGTTTGGATCATTCGCGCCGTTTCGGTGGTATTGGCAGGCTCTATGGTCTGTCGGCCATGGAAAATTATTCTGCAGCTCATGTTTGCGTGATCGGTATTGGCGGAGTTGGCTCCTGGGCTGTGGAGGCGCTCGCCCGCAGTGGTATTGGCGCCATTACACTGGTCGATCTCGACCATATTGTGGAATCCAATATCAATCGCCAGCTCCATGCGCTGGATACCACGCTGGGGATGGCTAAGGTCGAAGCCATGGCGGAGCGGGTCTCCGAGATCAACCCTGACTGCCGGGTTTCCATCATCGAGTCCTACATTGAGGCGGATAATCTCGAACTGATAACGGACGGCGGCTTCGATTATGTCATCGACTGTATCGACAGCTTTCGGGTCAAAGCGGCGCTGATTGTTGCATGCCGCCGTCAGCGGGTGAGAGTGATTACCATCGGTGGTGCAGGTGGGCAGATTGATCCCACCCGTATCTACCTTGCCGACCTGAGCCGCACCAGGCAGGATCCGCTGCTCGCCAAGACCCGCAAATTGTTGCGGCGGGAATATGGCTATCCGGCTGCCGATTCAAAACGCCGTTTCCAAGTGCCAAGCGTCTACTCCACTGAAAACCTGACCTATCCCGATGAGACTGGAAGTGTCTGCGATACCAAGCCGGGTAGAGGGGAGGGTTCGCTCAACTGTGGTGGTTATGGTTCGGCCATGACGGTGACCGCCACTTTCGGACTGGTGGCGGTGTCCCATGTCCTTAAAGTGCTGGCGGCGAAGAGATCGTAGGCCGGATCAAGCGCAGCGGATCCAGCGAACGGGGTTATCCTTCCTTTCGAGCAAAGGCCACGGTGTAGGACTTGCCCTGCTTGAGTTTCTTATAGTTACCAAAAACCTCGTTCAGATTGCGCTTCATAAACTGGCGCAGGCCGTTGATGGTGACCAGATAGAGGCGGCCACCGGGATTCATCCGTGCCAAGGCGTCATGAAGATAGAGACTGAGCATCTCCTTGCCCACCTTTGCCGGGATATTCGATGCGATAACGTCAAAACGCAGATTGGGGGCGACCTGATCGAAGCCGTTGCTGAGTTTGGCTCTGGCATTGTCCAGGCCGTTTCTTTCGGCATTGCCGTTGCTGTAGTCCACGGCGATAAAATCCTTGTCCACCATCAGCGTCTGACCCTGTGGGGCAAGGCGGGCCATCAGCAGGCCGATGGGGCCATAACCGCAACCGAGGTCGAAACAGTTATCCGTCGCCTCGATCTCCAGCCGATCCGCCAGCAGACGTGTGCCTTCGTCGATATCCCGGGGGGAGAAGAGTCCCCAGGTAGCGTGAAAGACAAAGGGCAAATCTCGCAGACGGGCATCGAAAACGATATCCCGGCGGTATTTATTTAGTGTTTCTTGATCCAGCATGGCGGCGGAGTTTTATCCTCTTCGGTGAGAAAGTCAATCAAGCACCATATCCAGGGTCTCCAGGATAGGTCCAACATTAAGATAGTCGACAGGTATTGGCCAGAACCCCGTGCCTTGCTGCAGGATCAGGGCAGGAAAACTGCGAACCCCCATTGAACGGCTGCTTTCGATCTCCTCTTCCAGCAGTCGATGGATGGCCGGTGTTTCCAGCGCCTCTGAGAACTGCTGTTCATCCAGTCCGATGTTGCCGGCAAGTTGGATCAGCGTTTTGTTGTCGGAGGGGTTTTGTGCATAAAGATAGTAGGCTTCCTGGATGGCCAAAATCATCGTTTCGGTAAAAGCCGCGCCCTGTGATCCTGCGGCGATCACTGCCCGGCAGGCCGGGTAGGTGGAGCGGCGGGGTTTACACTGCTGCCAGAAATCGAAGTTGAAGCGTGTCTCCGGCAGCTTCTCCTGAATTCGCTTCCAGGTGGCCTGAAGGGTCTGCTGCATCTCTTCCGGCATCGTGTCATCGCTGTCCGGAGCCAGAGACCGCCCAGTAGTTTTTGCAGTTTTACACCAGGTGGCAGTTGTTCGCCCAGCTGTGTGAGCACAGGTCGAAACGCCCAGCACCAGCTGCACATCGGGTCGTGGATATAGAAGAGGGTTGAGTCTGTTTCAATGCCCATAGAGCAACAGCCCCTCTGCATGTTCCAGATGCTGGGGCGTACCTGCCAGCACCAGCACATCGCCACTCTGCAGACGGGTTTCGGGTGCGGGAGTCTCTCCACGAATGCCACCACGCCTGACGGCGGTCACACTGACATCCCAGTCCCAGAGATGGAGATCTTCTATAGTGTGATCCACGGCAAAGGCCTTTTTCGGCAGGGTCACTGTATGCAGGCGCTCCTGAAACGCCTCATTGTGTTCCATATCCACCGGCTCTTCCCCATGGAAGAAGTCACGCAGCAGTTTGTAGTGGTTCTCTCGAATCTCACGCATGATTTTGAAGATGCGGGAGCCGGGAACCTTGAGCAGCAGCAACAGTTGTCCCCCCATCATCAGGCTGGCTTCGACCGCTTCCGGCATCACCTCGGTGGCACCGGCGGCCTCCAGTTCATCCATATGAGTATCGTCGCGGGTGCGCACCAGCACCGGGAGTTCCGGGTGGAATTCCTGTAGCCGGTGCAGGATCTTCATCGCCGAGGCGTGGTCCTCGAAGCTGAGCACTACCACGCTGGCGCGGCTGAGGCCGGCGGCATCGAGGATTTCACGGCGTGACGCATCACCAAAATGGACCGGGTCACCGGCTTCATGCGCCTTTCTGACGACTGTTGGGTCGAGGTCGAGCGCCACGTAGGGAAAACCTTCGTGGTCGAGAAGACGTCCAAGATTCTGTCCGATACGGCCATATCCGCAGATGATGACGTGCTGCTCCATCTGTTCTGTCTCTTCCGCCAGGTCGCCGATGATCTGAACCTCATCGCTGAAATTGCGCAGAGTGCAAAACTGTTTTGCCAGGCGGCCGTTGTTTCGGATCAGGAAAGGTGATGCCGTCATGCTGACAATGATCGAGGCAAAAAGTATCTGCCCGATAGGGCCGGGCAGCAGGGAGGACTCCAGGGAGAGATCCAGCAGCACGAAACCGAACTCTCCGCCTTGCGCCAGCAGAACGCCGGTGCGAAATGCAGGAGACATCGAATTGCCTGTGGCGCGGACCAGACCAAGAATGATTACGCCTTTAACCAAAATAAGCGCGGCGGCGAGCAGCAGCACCCAATGCAGGATGGGAAGCAGTGAGAGCAGATCGACGCGCATACCCACTGTCACAAAGAAGAGGCCGAGAAAGACGTCCTGGAAGGGACGTATGTCGGCCTCGATCTGATGGCGGAATTCTGTCTCACCCAGCATCATGCCAGCCAGGAAGGCGCCAAGAGCCAGCGACAGCCCTGCCTCATGGGTGAGCCAGGCGGCTGCCAGGGTTACCAACAATACAGTCAGGGTGAAGAGTTCGGCAGAGCGGGCCCTGGCGATCTCATGAAACAGTGGCCGCAGCAGCCAGTGACCGGCCGCCATGATGACCACGAAGACCAAGGCTGCTTTGAGCAGCGCCAGCAACAGTGGCATTGCCATGCCCTGGTCACCGGTTCCAGCAAGGATTGGGATCACGACCAGTAATGGAATGACTGCCAGATCCTGAAACAGCAGGATGCTGACGCCAAGTCGACCGTGCTCTGAATTGAGTTCCAGCTGTTCCGACAACTGTTTTGTGACGATGGCGGTGGATGACAGGGCCAGAATGGCGCCAACGATGATTGCGGCGTTGAGATCGATACCCAATGCCCAGGCAATGCCGGTGGCCAGTGCGCCGGTCGCCAGGACCTGGCTACCGCCCAAACCGAATACCGAGCCCTTCATGGCGATCATCTGCGGCAGGGAAAATTCCAGGCCGATGGTAAACAGCAGAAACACCACCCCAAACTCTGCCAGAAAGCGGGTATCTTCAGTGGATGCCACCCAACCGATGCCGAAAGGTCCAACCAGAATACCGACGATCAGGTATCCGAGAATCGGCGGCAGGTGGAAACGCCGGAAAAGGGTCACTGTGATCACCGCAATGACGAGCAGCAGCAGGATGATCTGTAGGGTATGGATGTTCATTCAGGGTTTCTTTTCGATTTTTCTGCCACAAGGATACTTTAAATAAACAACCGATTGATATTACCCGTAGGGTTTGCATGCCATATGCTGTTAAAATGCCTTTTTTTAGTCAGTAAAGAAACGAGATAGTGGCCAGACGCAAACCTAATAAGTCCGCCGGTAAGATGGATCCCCATCAATCCAGGGAAGCCAGCAAGTACGATAATCCTATTCCCAGCCGTGAGTTCATCATGGAGACCATGGAGGAACATGGCGTCCCCATGAATCTTCCCGATGTCGCCAAGAAGCTCGATCTGCATGATGAGGATCAGCTGGAGGCGTTACGTCGCCGCCTGCGCGCCATGGAACGGGATGGTCAGCTGGTGCGAAACCGCAAGGAAAACTACTGCATCGTCAACAATCGCGACCTTATCGCAGGCCGGGTGATCGGACATGCGGATGGATTTGGCTTCTTCAAGCCGGATGATGGTGGCGAGGATCTCTATATCTCGTTCAGAGAGATGCGTTCCCTGTTTCACGATGACCGCGCCGTAGTGCGGGTAACAGGTATGGATCGGCGGGGGCGTTTGGAGGCTTCCGTGGTGGAGGTGTTGGAACGCAACACCCACAGCGTAGTGGGGCGTCTCTACCAGGAGACCGGGGTCGGTTTCGTGGTGCCGGACAATAAACGTCTGAGCAAGGATGTGATTATTCCCCGCACCGAACTCAGTGGTGCTGCTCAGGGTCAGATGGTGGTGGCTGAGATCCTCGATCAACCCACCAAGCGCACTCAGCCCATTGGCCGCATCTCCGAGATTCTGGGCGACCACATGGCACCGGGCATGGAGACGGATATTGCCATCCGTGCCCACGAGATACCCGTCGCCTGGCCGGATGACGTGGAGGCGCAGATCGCCGGACTCTCCGGCGAGGTGCTGGAGGCGGAAAAGAGAGGTCGTACCGACCTGCGCAAATTGCCCTTGGTCACCATCGATGGCGCTGATGCCCGCGACTTTGATGATGCGGTCTATTGCGAACGTAAGCCGAAAGGGTGGAAACTGCTGGTCTCTATCGCCGACGTCTCTCACTATGTGAGTCCGGGCACTGCTTTGGATGTTGAAGGTCGTGAGCGCGGCAACTCCGCCTACTTCCCTGATCGGGTGATTCCGATGCTGCCGGAGGTGCTCTCCAACGGCCTGTGCTCTCTTAATCCCAAAGTTGATCGGCTCTGCATGACCTGCGAGCTCTATGTCGACGATAGTGGAAAGATTACCCGTTCCAAGTTCTATCCGGCTGTAATGCACTCCCATGCGCGTCTTACCTATGACCAAGTGGCGGCAATGCTCGATGGGGATGAGGCGCTTTGCGGGCAATACGCTGAGCTGTTGCCCCATATCCACGAACTGCATCGGCTCTATCGGGCATTGAACGCAGGACGGCGGGAGCGGGGGGCGATCGATTTCGATACCACCGAGACCAAGATTGAGTTCAATGAGAAGAGCCGGGTTGAGCGCATCGTGCCGGTCTATCGTAATGATGCCCACCGCATGATCGAAGAGTGCATGCTGGCGGCAAATGTGGCGTCAGCCCGTTTGTTGTTGCGCAAGAAGTTGCAGGCGCTCTACCGTATCCACGAGGTGCCTGCGGAAGAGAAACTCACCGATCTGCGGGAATTCCTGGGAGAACTGGGCCTGAGTCTGCCGGGCGGCAACAAGCCGACGGCGGCTGACTACGCCAAGCTGCTGGATGGCATCAAGGGACGTGAAGATGCTCACCTGATCCAGACCGTGCTGCTGCGCTCCATGCGGCAGGCGGTCTACAGCTCTGACAACGTGGGCCACTTCGGTCTTTCGTTTCCCGCCTATACCCACTTCACCTCGCCGATCCGTCGCTACCCGGACCTGGTGATACACCGGGCGCTCAAGCACTTGGGGGAGAAGGGTTCGGCGGATAACTTTCTCTACACCAAGTCCGAGCTGCAGAGCATAGCCGAGCACTGCTCCAGCACTGAGCGCCGTGCCGATGAGGCGACCCGTGATGCTACTGACTGGTTGAAGTGCGAATTTATGATGGACAAGGTGGGAGAGTCCTTCGACGGTATCATCACCAGCGTCAACTCTTTTGGTGTGTTCGTGGAGCTCAAGGATATCTATGTGGATGGCCTTGTCCATATCACTGCTCTTGATAATGATTACTACCATTATGACCCGGTAGGGCATCGGCTTTCCGGCGAACGAACGGGCAAGGTGATCCGTCTGGGTGATCCTTTGCACATCCAGGTGGCGAAGGTCAATCTGGATGATCGTAAGATCGACTTCGTCTTGGCGTCGGAAGAAGAATCGCCGCAAAAGCAGGCGAAAAAATCTCGCCGCAAGAGCAATAAGCCTCAGAATAAGCCGACCCAGCCAGTTGAAGAGAAGACTGAGAAGAGTACGAAGAAACGCCGGCGTAGACCCCGCAAAAGGGCTAATAGCTGACTGTGTCTCAATCCCAGCTGATCATCGGCATGCACGCAGTGCGAACCGCGCTCAAACATGGCGATGCGGTTACCGGGGTTCGGGTCGAGGCGCGTCGCAGAGACGGCAGAATAAAAGAGATCCTCGGGCTTGCGCGGGAGAGCGGGGTCGATGTCGTACAGGTTGAACGCGCCGAACTCGATGCGCTCTCCCGTGGTGAAAACCACCAGGGCGTGGTTGCCTTTACCCTAGCACCGGCGGTGCGGGATGAAGGTTATCTCAAACGTCTGCTGGAGGGCCTTGATAGTGCCCCTTTTCTGCTGGTGCTTGATGGTGTCCAGGATCCGCATAACCTTGGCGCATGTCTGCGCACCGCTGATGCTGCCGGGATAGATGCCGTGATAACCCCCAGGGATCGCTCTGTCGGCTTGACGCCGGTGGCCTGCAAGGTAGCCAGCGGTGCAGCTGAAACGGTTCCCTTTGTCCAGGTCACCAATCTAGTCCGCACCTTAAAGTGGTTGCAGGAGCAGGGGGTCTGGCTTATCGGCACTGCTGGTGAGGCGGAAACCGGACTCTATCAGGCGGATCTCAAAGGGCCTTTGGCTATTATTATGGGTGGTGAAGGCAAGGGCATGCGTCGACTGACCCGCGAGCAGTGTGATGCCCTGGTTCATATGCCCATGTTGGGGGCTGTAGAGAGCCTCAATGTCTCGGTTGCCACTGGTGTTTGTCTCTTCGAAGCCCTTCGGCAGCGCACTTCTGATTAGCCTTTTCCCCCGTTTTTAATCGATTTGGGATTTATCTCTCTAAAAAGTGTGGTTTAAAAGTTGACTAAATTACTTGGTTACTGCTAGTCTTATTACCAAGTAAATTAGTAGGAAATGTTTTTGCGCATTTTAGGAGCGAGATAAAGATGAGATTGTCAACGAAAGGTCGATATGCAGTTACCGCCATGTTGGATCTGGCGCTGAATGGTGTAGATGGCCCGGTGACCCTGGCCGAAATTTCTGAAAATCAGGGTATTTCACTATCCTATCTGGAGCAGCTGTTTGCCTCTCTGCGTGCAAAAGAGCTCGTACGAGGTGTTCGTGGTCCTGGTGGCGGGTACTATCTCGGACGCAGTGCCGATGATATTTCCATTGCAAACATTATCTGCGCCGTTGATGAGTGGGTTGAATTTACCCGCTGCGGCGGCCGTAAGAACTGCAGTGGCGGTGAGCGCTGTCTGACCCACTCCCTATGGGATGACCTGAGTAGCGAAATCTTCGATTTTCTGACCAAAATTTCTCTTGGTGATCTGATCCGGCGTGGGGAACACAAGAAAGCCGACAAGGCAGCACACTTGAGTGTCGTCAACGATGAGGGTTCCCGCGCGGCCTGATCTATTCCTGATTACTCATAACCCTGACAGATTGTCAGGGATAGTGGCTAGCGGGCTGTTGAAACCTCCGGTTTCGGCAGCCCGTTTCTGTTTGTGGAAAATAATTCAAAATTCAAATTGCCCAAAAATCTAAATCTTGGTGAGAAATCCGGGTTAATGGGCTATGATTCACGCTTTTTTCCAGGCACTGCCACTCGAATGCAATCTTTGCAGACCATAGCCGACTTCATCCGTTGGGGCGCAAGTCGTTTCAACGAAGCGGATCTGTTTTTCGGACATGGTACGGACAATGCGCTTGATGAAGCCGCAGCGCTTGTGTTGCATGCACTTCATCTGCCCCCCGATTTCCCCGGCAGCTGGTTTCAGAGTCGTCTCACCCAGGCGGAGCAGACAGATGTCATCATGCTACTGCAGCGTCGCATAGATGAACGCCTTCCTGCCGCCTATCTGACTGGTGAAGCCTGGTTTGCCGGGCTGCGGTTCAACGTCAACGAGCATGTGCTGGTACCCCGCTCTCCGATTGCCGAATTGGTGGAACATGAATTTGAACCCTGGATCGAGGCGGGTCGCATCTCCCGGGTACTCGATCTCTGCTGTGGTAGCGGCTGCATCGGCATTGCTGCAGCGGCCTATCTGCCGGATGCAGTGGTGGATCTGGCGGATATTTCCGACCAGGCACTACAGGTGGCGGCGGGCAATGTTGCGGAGCATGACTTGGGCGATCGGGTCAAAGTCGTACAGTCCGACCTGTTTTTCGCCCTGGAAGGCCGTCAGTACGACGTGATCGTATGCAATCCACCGTATGTGAGCGAGTCGGAGATGAATCAGTTGCCGGAGGAGTATCATCGGGAACCCCGGCTCGGACTGACGGCTGATGAGGAAGGGCTGGCGCTGGTCGCCCGGATTCTGCGGGAGGTCTCCAGTCATCTGACGTCCTGGGGTATCATAGTGATTGAAGTGGGAAGCAGCGCGGAGACGCTGATGGCACGCTATCCTGAAATTCCGTTTACCTGGCTCGAATTCGAGCGTGGAGGGGACGGCGTTTTTCTGTTTACAGCCGAAGAATTGGTCAGATATCGCGAGACGTTTTGACGGATTGCGAGGGAGTAGAGTCGATGAGTTTGCAGCGCGCCCGGAGTGCTGAAGAGTACGTGGAGTGGATCAGGCAAGCCGTGTTTGAGGTGCAGGATCTCCGCAGCTGTATGGAGTACGAGCTGGAGGAGATGGAACGCTTCCCCGCCTTCCTGGCTCACTTGGAGGAGGGGATCACGACGATCCAGCAGAGCATGGTCGATGGCGAATACCATTTTGGTCGGGAAGATCTGCCTTTCATGGATATGGTAAACCGGCACGCTGACGATATTCCCTTCGCCGTGCTGTTGCGGCAGATAAATGAAACGCATCGCAAGGGGATCGATGTGGATGCATCCAACGACTGATAAGCCTCTGACTGAAAACGAGAAACAACTATGGATCAATCAATTGTCTTCGATCTTGAGCTGATCGCAAAATATGATCAGAGCGGGCCGCGTTACACCTCCTATCCTACAGCCGTACAGTTTCACGAGGGTTTTGGAGAAGCCGATTACCGGCGGATTGCCCAAGAGAGCAATGCTTCCGGTGATCCGCTATCGCTCTATTTCCACATCCCGTTTTGCGACACGGTATGTTTCTATTGCGCCTGCAACAAGGTAGCGACCAAGGATCGAAGCCTTGCAGACAAGTACCTGCAGCGGGTTTACAAAGAAATGGAGATGCAGGGGGCACTCTTTGACCGCTCCCGCAAGGTGGAGCAGCTGCATTGGGGTGGTGGAACCCCGACCTTTATCAGTCATGATGAGATGCGTGAGCTGGTGCGGCAGACGCGCAAACACTTTACGCTGCTCGATGACGACAGTGGTGAGTACTCCATAGAAATAGATCCCCGGGAGGCCTTGGGCGATACCATCAAGGTGTTGCGTGAGCTGGGTTTTAACCGTATGAGCCTGGGAGTGCAGGATTTCGAGGAGAGTGTGCAAAAGGCGGTCAACCGTATCCAGTCGAAAGAGGATACGCTGAGTGTCCTGCAGTCGGCCAGGGATGAGGGTTTTCGGTCGATCAGCATTGATTTGATCTATGGCCTGCCGTTTCAGAGCCTCGGCAGTTTTGCAGGGACTTTGGATCAGATTCTGGAAGTCGACCCTGACCGACTCTCCGTTTTCAACTATGCGCACCTGCCGGAACGCTTCAAGCCCCAGCGACGTATCAATGAGGCTGAGCTTCCGAGTCCACAGGAGAAGCTCGATATCCTCCAGATGACCATCGAAAAGCTCACTGGGGCAGGTTATGTCTATGTCGGCATGGATCATTTCGCCAAGCCTGATGATGAGTTGGTCATTGCCCAACGGAACGGTACGCTCTATCGAAACTTCCAGGGCTACTCCACCCATGCGGATTGTGATCTGGTGGCGTTAGGTGCAACATCCATCGGCATGGTCGGGCCGACCTATGCACAGAATAAACGCACACTGGATGAATATTATGATCGTATCGACCAGGGGAAACTTGCGGTTTTTCGCGGGGTGGAGCTGAGTCGGGACGATCAGATTCGTCGGGATGTCATTACCCGGTTGATTTGCCATTTCACCCTCAATTTCGCTGCCGTCAACGCCCGGTGGGAGATCGATTTCCAGAATTATTTTGCCTCAGAGCTCAAAAATCTGAGTGGGATGGCAGAAGACGGGCTGGTGAACCTCACGGAGAGAGGCATAGATGTCCTGCCGAGTGGAAGACTCTTGATAAGAAATATCTGCATGCTGTTTGATGCCTACCTGAATTCCAAAGAGTCAAAAGGCAGTTTTTCTAAAGTAATTTGATTTCAGGTCGCTGAAGGAATGCCGGCTTTTGTATTTGGCATGCTCTGTAACACTATTTTACCAATAGTCACTCCGGGTGACTGAAGGAGAGATCGTCTTCTCAATATTGCTGCCGGTTAAGGAATACAATTCGTCACTATTGCTTACCTCGATGACGTTGATGTTCTGCGGGTGTACATGGGATTATTAACAGCTTGATCATTGCTCGCTCTCTCTGGGCGAGGTGGTCGATTCAATATCGATCAATTGATCGGCTGGCATGGAATAAGGTGCTGAAAAGAGGCTTTAATGTTTGACGAAAAATCAAGGGAAATAAGTAGGTTACTATACCTTCTTGATATTCTGCTAACGCTATTGGTGTTTCTACTGGCATACCGTCTGCGTCAGATATTCATTCCTGGCGTCAGTGCCGATCTGGTATCTCATTTTGCCTTGGTGCCACTTGTCTGGGTGCCACTGGGATATTTTCTCTCTCGTTTCGGCGCCTACAGAGGACTGCGGGTTGTCGCCATTCCATCCTATGCCTGGATGGTGGCAAAGGCTTTGGGGATCAGTCTTGCACTACTTATCGGATTGCTTTTTTTGCTCAAGGTACAATTTGTCAGTCGTCCTTTGATGGTGACATTTGCGGCGCTCGACATTCTTGTTCTTGTCGGTGTTCGTGCGGGCCTCAAATGGTGGTATTTCAGGCGTTCGATTCAGAAAGGCGAAAATTTTCTCAAAGTTCTGGTTATCGGTGTGGGTGAGAGAGCCCAGCGCCTGACGGAAATGTTGAATCGCCATAGCGAGTGGGGCATTGATATCGTGGGCTACCTCGATACTGACCCGGAACATGTCGGTGAGGAAGTGATGGGTGCGAAAGTGCTCGCCACGGCAGATAAAATACAGGAGATCCTGACCAGTCAGGTCATCGATGAGGTGATTTTGGCAGTGCCGCGCAGCCGCTTGAGTCACATGGAGGAGATCGTCAGCGCCTGCGAAGAGCAGGGCGTTCGTTTTCGGTTTATGGCGGATGTTTTCGATATGGAAGTTGCCCGCACACAACTGGTGGATCTCGATGGTATCCCACTGCTGACATTTGATCCTGTTGCACAGAATGAAGGCATGCTACTGGCCAAACGCCTGATGGATCTGATCATCGTGCTGGCAGCCATGCCTGTCATTCTGCCTGTAATGGGATTAATTGCGCTTGCCATCAAACTTGATGATGGCGGCCCGGTTTTTTTCGTCCAACATCGGGTGGGTTTGCGTAAACGCCTGTTTCCCATGCTCAAATTCCGCTCGATGGTGGTGGATGCTGAGGCCAAGATGAAAGAGATTGAACACTTGAACGAGGCTGAGGGGCCCATCTTCAAGATAGAAAGGGATCCCAGGGTAACCCGAATAGGTGATTTTATCCGCAAGACGAGTCTTGACGAATTTCCACAATTGCTGAATGTAATACGGGGCCAAATGAGCCTGGTAGGCCCCCGCCCGATGTCCCAGCGCGATGTTGAATTATTCGACAGTGGTATCCAGCGCAAGCGGTTCAGTGTGAAACCCGGATTGACCTGTATCTGGCAAATTTCAGGCCGGAGTAACCTGCCATTCGAAAAATGGCTGGAACTGGACCTGAAATATATCGATGAATGGTCACTCTGGCTCGACCTGAAAATCCTCTTATTAACCATACCGGTTGTTCTCAAGGGAAGTGGTGCTGTCTAGGGTCTCCCAATACAAAAAAAGCGCCGCGTTGCTGTCTGAAGTCGGGCCGGACGCTGCATCCATTCATAAACATCCGCTTTGTTTGTTGAATTATTACGAAATGGCATGAAGATGACCTCACCCGCAAAGATAAACCTGTTTGGTATTCCCGTAGAAGCTATGGGAATGGAAGAGGCGCTCGATACTGTCCATCATGCGATTTCCCAACATGAGCCGCTGCAGATTGGCGTGGTGAATGCCGCCAAGGTCGTAAACATGCACCGTGACCCCGCACTGCGTGAGGATGTGTTGTCGTCCGACATCATTTTTGCTGACGGGGCGGCAGTGGTGTTGGCAAGCAAAATATTGGGTCAGTCACTACCTGAGCGTGTCACTGGGATTGATCTGATGTTTGGCATGTTCGAAAGAGGCAAGGAACATGGCTATCGTGTCTACTGCCTCGGGGCGACCGAAGAGGTCTCCAAAAAAGTTGAGGAGAATATCACGCGTGACTATCCGGGTTTGATACTGGCCGGCAGACACCACGGTTACTATTCAGAGGATGAACAGCAGTCAATTGCCGACGATATCAAGCATTCAAAGGCCGATATTCTTCTGGTGGCGATGACCTCTCCCAAGAAAGAACAGTTTCTGGCCAAATGGATGGACTATATGGGGGTTCCAGTCTGTCATGGGGTCGGCGGTTCGTTCGATGTCTATTCGGGCAAGGTCGAACGCGCTCCCGAACGCTGGCAGAAATTGGGCCTGGAGTGGCTGTATCGGGTCAAACAGGAGCCAGGGCGTCTATGGAAACGGTATCTCTTTACGAATCTAGCCTTTATAGGGTTGTTGATAAAAGAAAAATTGGGACTTCTCAAGTAGGAGACTGAGTCAGCCAGATGATCAGAATTACTCTTCTCTACATGGTTGTTCTCTTTTTTTCCGGCTATGCATTTAAGGATTGGTATAAGTCTCTGTGTGTCCTCATCGCATTGATGGCGGTGGTCGAGCATCCCGATATGCCAAAGACAATATTGGGCATACAGGGACTCAATCTGTGGAACCTGCTGCTGATATTCGTTGTGATGGGCTTTCTTGGACAGAAAGGACAAGAGAAGCTGAAATGGGATATGCCAAAATTCCTGACCCTGCTTCTTTGGTGCTATCTGGGATTTGTCCTGGTTGGTTTTTTTCGACTTGTCGATGATTTAAGCGTGGTCAACAGTTACCATCTTTTTCTTGAGTGGGAAGCGTTGACCACCAAGGATGTAATCTCTGAGTATTTAATCAATACGCTGAAATTTATGGTTCCAGCGGTATTGGTTTATTATGGCTGCAACAGCGAAGAACGCATGCGATTGACCATGGCTTCGATTGTTGCGGTCTACTTTCTGATTGCATTACAGGTTATTAAGGCGATGCCGGTTATGGCTATCGCTGGTGGCGGTGGAGACAAACTGACACGATTGAGCCTGAAAATTATGAATAAGGAAGTGGGCTTTCATCGTGTGGATGTCTCCATGATGTTGGCAGGAGGATCCTGGGCGTTGTTCTCCACACGAATGCTTATGCCGACAAAAACAAAAGCACTGTTTATCTGGTTTGCCAGCTTTATCGCCTTTTTTGGTCAGGCTCTGACTGGTGGGCGGACAGGGTATGGGACTTGGGGGGTGATCGGCCTAGTCATGGGTATCGTCAAATGGAGAAAGTTGCTGGTGCTTGGGCCGATATTTCTTATTGTGGTAGTTATGCTCATACCTGCAACAAGAGACAGGATGATGCAGGGGTTTACCGAGGATTCCGTCGATACCAATAAGCAGTTGGAGGAAGAGGGTATTGATGCCTCGCAAGAGGGGCAACCGAATTGGTATACGATTACTGCGGGACGGAGTGTTGCCTGGCCGTTTGTCTTCGATAAGATCGAAGAGAGCCCTTGGTGGGGACACGGCCGGGAGGCAATGCAAAACACCGGTATCAGTGAGTATTTGTGGGAATATCTACGAGAGAGTTTCCCTCATCCGCATAATGCCTATCTGCAGTGGACGCTCGACAATGGTTATATAGCGCTTGCGGTCGTCCTGTTTTTCTATCTCTACGCAATAAAAGCTTCATTGAGTATTTTCCGGGATAAGCGAAGTGACTATTTCACTGCGGTTGGAGGCATTGCTTTTTCCCTTATAGCTGCCCAACTTATCGCTTCAGTGGGGAGTCAGTCATTTTATCCTCGGGAAAGCGCGGTGACGATGTTGTGCGCTATGTTCTTGATGTTGCGCTTGTTTGCCCAGCGTAAAAAGATGAACAAACAATTTCCCGATACCCGTACAAAACAAGAAGTGGACGAAAGACTTTGGCTAAATTAGCGAATGGAAAAATTAAGCTTGTGTATCTGTTGGCGGCGAGCCATTCCGGCTCAACGCTTACCGCGATGCTGCTCAACTCTCATCCTGACACTCACACCACAGGTGAGTTGAAAGTCACAGCGCTTGGAGATATTGATCGGTATCGCTGTTCCTGTCAGGCGCTGATCAAAGAGTGTCCGTTCTGGAGCAAAGTCAATAAACAGATGGCCGAAAAAGGCTATCAGTTTGAGATTGCCCGAGCGGGGACCGATTTCAGAGGCATTGGTAGCAATTATGTCAAGAGACTGCTTCGTCCTCTCTTTAGGGGTGGGGTGCTGGAGTTTTTTCGTGATGCTGCATTGGGGCTGGATTCCACCTGGCGCAGAGAGTATCCGAAAGTACTCAAGAGAAATGAAGATCTGATCCACTCCGTAGCCGAGGTGTCGGGTAAAAGAGTGATTGTCGACTCTTCCAAAATCGGTTTGAGGCTGAAATTCATAAAAAGGATCGAGTCGATCGACTTAAAAGTTGTGAGAGTCAATCGTGATGGAAGGGCGGTTGCTCTGACCTATATGGATCCCGCCGGTTTTGCCGATGCGACAAATCCCGAGTTACGCGGCGGCGGTATGGGTGGAGACCGGCGAGAAGATATGGTCAGCATGCAGGAAGCGGCAAGGCGCTGGCTGCGAAGCAACGAGGAGGCCGATGCAATCGCCTCGAGTTTGGATCCTGATCAGCTTGTGCAGATAAAATATGAGGATCTCTGCGCCGACCCGGACAAAATACTTGGCGAAGTATTTACCTTTATCGGTGTCGATCCTGACAAAAGAGTGAAAGATTTTCGCAGCGTCGAACATCATGTCATTGGAAATGGTATGCGCCTGGATGACAGGAGTGAAATTAGCCTGGACGAGCGTTGGAAAGAGAGATTGACCGAAGAGGATCTGCGCATATTCTCAGAGATCGCGGGTGAAAAAAACCATATGCTTGGTTATTCGTGATGATTGCCGGCATGCGGAAAATTTTCAAAATGGCGTTGATGGCTGAAGAATGAAGAAAATCAAAGTAATGATTGTTATCAGTAACCTGGAGTATGGCGGCGCTCAGCGGCAGGTTGTCGAACTTGCAAATAATATCGATAGGGAAAGATTCGATCTCTCAATTTGTGTGTTATCACCCTATACCCCGATGCGGCAGGAATTGATTGATGGAGAAGATGGTTTTTTTGTCGTTGAGAAGAAGGCTAAATTTGATCTGACCGTGGCCACCAGACTGGCTAAAATTCTAAAGCAGCAGGCTGTTGATATAGTCCATGGTTATCTCTTCGATGCTGAAATCGCCGTGCGTCTGGCAGGTAAGCTCGCAGGAACCCGTATTATTCTGGGGTCCGAACGGAACTGCTATCATCGCTACGGTGGACACCAGTTGCTGGCCTATAAAATCACCCGCAACTGGGTGGATTGGATCGTTGCCAACTCAAGAGCAGGGGCAGCCTTCAACCGTTCTCTACTTGGCTATGATGATGAGAGATATCGGGTAGTCCATAACGGCGTGAATATGGACAAATTCAAACCGGTTGAGAACAAGATAGAAGCTAAACAAAAACATGGGATTGGAGACGAGCCTGTTATCGGCATGTTTGCCAGCTTTAAAAAACAAAAACGCCACGATACTTTTTTTCTGGCGGCAAATGAGGTCCTGAAAAAGATACCCAACATCAAACTCCTTCTCGTGGGTGACGTCCTGTTTCAAGCGAAGGAGGGGTCAGATGAGTATAAAAATTCCATAATGGAGTTGGTTGATCGCCTAGGATTAAGAGATAACTGCCTCTTTTTAGGTAATCAGGACAATGTGGAGGAGTTCTATAATCTGTGCGATCTGACAGTATTGCCGTCAGAATACGAAGGCACACCAAATGTGATTCTGGAATCCATGTCCTGCGGTGTGCCGGTGATCGCATCTGATGTCGCTGATAACAGTCTTGTTATAGAGGATGGCAAGAGCGGTCATCTGTTCACTTTGAATGCGCACGCAGAGCTTGCCGAAAAGTGGATTGAACTGCTGGAAAATGAACCCGTAAGAAGTCAGATGGCCAAGGATGCGAGGGCGCGTATCTTTGAAGAGTTTTCGACGCAGAAACTTGCTGAGAAAACGGAAACGATGTATCAGGAATTTTCCTCCCTGAAAAATTAGGGAGTAGCTGGTTCAGGTGTTCGCTGAGAGAATCGGTGAGTACGAGTCAAAAAATTACTTTGCTCAAGTCGATTAAGGCACCAAGTGTGCTTTTTCGCACAAGCTTCACTTCAGGAACGAGTGCAACTGCTGTATTTTACACTAGTGTTCGTCTGAAAGCGCTGTTTTAACCACGAAGCATGCCAAGAAAATTATTGTTAATCAATTATTTATCTTGGTTCTCTTCGTGTTCTTTGGTTGTTAGATATGATTTTCCGGACAGTCACTAGCAAAGGCTGAGTTTGGTGGGGTAAGGAGTCTGTGTTTTGGGCATGGAATCACATAATATTATGGTTTTTCCGACTAGACTACACCCAAAGAAGTGGACTTTCGCGAGAATGTTCATTGTAAATGTCTTTAGTATTCTTAACAAATTGAGTATTACCCATGAAGAAATCAATGTGGAACTTAATCAAGGCAGCGTCGATGCTCTGTATTCTAAGTTTACCGATATCCTATGCGTCCGGTGGTGACTACACCATGCCAGTAGGTATTCCCGCCCCATCCTTCGGCTTGAATGAGACTCATGAGATGTATCAGGGTCAGTACTATGCTGCGGGTGATTTTACTTATCGTGACGCAGGTGATGGGCCATATTCTCACTACATCGATAATTCGTCCAGCGCCTGCACGGATGACGGTAATGAATACGGGACCGCAGAGACACCACGTTGCACCGTACCCAACACACTTCCAGAAGGTACTGTGGTTGAGGTTCATGGTGGTCCCTATCTGACGGGCGGTACCATACAGATACTTGGAGAAGGAACCCCGGAAAAGCCTGTTTTTCTTCGTGGTATCAGTCCTGAGAATAGGACTCTTTTCGCTGAAGGTGTTGACGAGTTTCGTGTCAGAGGGGAATACTTTATTTTGGAGAATATGGAAATTACCAAGACTCAGATAGATTTATATAGGGCTCCAAATCATCACATTTCGTTCAGGGGGAATGAAATACATGGTTACACGCTCGCTACCGAAACACATTCAGCAATGATCGCATTAGCTGGCTGGAATGGCAATCAGGAGGATAACATTGTCTTTTTTAACAATGAGATCCATCATGCATATAAATATGATGACCCAGTATATGGAGTCGATCACACTAAAGATAATCATGGCTTGGTAATTGGTGCAGATACTCATCATGTTTGGATTTTGAATAACCACATGCACCACAATGGTGGTGATTCAGTTCAACTCCGTGGCACAAACCTCTCGCATGTTTATATTGGTGGTAATGAGATGCACGATGACGTCGAAAATGCAATTGACGTTAAAAGCAGCGAGCATGTGATAGTGTCGCAAAATATAATGCATGGATATGTGTCTAGCTTCGATTCCGATGGCACTGTTGTCGTTGGTGGGCATGAGGGATCGAAGCTTACCTGGTTTCTTTTCAATGAAATCTATGATGGTAGGGTAGGATTGCGTGTTAACGATGGTGTTCCTACAACCGCTTACGTAATAGGAAACAAAATGCATCATCTTTTGGACAGGGGATTTGAAACCCGATATACCAGTGATATTTACTTCATTGGTAATTCAATCTCTGAGACGCCTATAGGGTTTGAGGACAACGGTTCAGGGACCAACACTGGAATTTATAAAATCCATAACAATATTTTTTATACAAATAACGATTCAAGCTCTCAGGTAATTATTTCCAGCGGAAAGGTAGATGGAGGAGGCACTAACTCATTTAGCCATAATTTACTCTATTCTCCTGGCGGAAACGTAGGTGTCAGGTGGGGTGACACAGTTTATCAAAGCAGTGCCTTACTCCAGTCCGCAACAGGGATGGGTGAAGGAAACATTGAAGCAGATCCGCATTATACATCACTTACCGCAGGTGACCCCAATATCATGGCTATTAATGGAACCACATTTCCTGGTGCCAGCAAAGGGACACTATCCACGGACGTTGCTGCGGTTTACCAGGCGTTTGAAGACCTCTACGGTATTGATATACGCCAGGATTATGCGGGTACTTCATTGCCACAGGGAACGGGCGTTGAGATCGGTGCTTATGAGATAAGTTCACCACCACCTCCTACAAACCTCAGTGCAGAAGTTTTGCGCTAAGTAGTAAGTAAAGAAGCCACCGAATAGCGGGTAGTTTAACATTAACCTCTCAATACAGGGCCCCTGCTACTGTTAGTGTGATCAGCAGAATTTTACTGTCAAAATATTGCTGCCGGCGAACAAAGATTACGATGTAAGAGAAGTAATGTAGTGTGTTAATGCACAATAAACAAGGGGCGGATGATGCATCATCCGCCCCTTGTTTCTGTGGAGTCCAAGCGCATCCGACACGCCGTCTAGCCATATATGGTCCGCCCCGCATTGCAAGGGAAAGATTGCTGTGTACATGAAGGATATGTTGCGCTCATATATCCAGCCTCATCACCATCGAGATGAGATTCCAACTCAGCTTTGAGGGCGGCCTCAGTCAGTTGTTTGATGAGTGTGGGGTAAGGATAGCATCCTTGCTAGTGTAGTGTCCTAAACAGATCGTATATTATCAAGAGTTGATCGTGCACGATTCACTTTTTCCAAAATTTCTTCAGCGGACTTTGTCCAGACAAAGGGTTTCGGTTCTTTATTGTTCTTATCGATATACTCAATAATCTTTTGTTCCAACTCATCCACCGAAGTAAAAATACCTCTTTTAAGTTGCTTCTCTGTTAGCATGCCAAAAAATCTCTCGACCAGATTCAGCCATGATGAACTGGTCGGTATGAAATGTAGAAATACATGTTTATTCCGCCTCAACCAATTCTGCACTTTTCCATGTTTATGCGTGGAATAATTATCAACGATAATGTGCAGGTCCTTATCCTTGTCCGTTTGACTTTCAACCTTCTTTAGAAATTTGAGAAACTCTTTATGCGTATGCTTCTGGTAACACTCACCTGTCACGCTACCCGTGGCGACATCAAGTGCTGCAAAAAGTGTACTTGTACCGTTTCTTTTATAATCATGCGTTACCGTTCCACATCGTCCTTTCTTCAATGGCAGGCCAGGTTGGGTGCGATCTAACGCCTGGATTGATGTCTTCTCATCAATACAAAAGACAATAGCGTTTTCAGGCGGGTTTAAATACAAACCCACGACGTCACATAATTTCTCCTCAAAATGCGGATCATTGCTGACCTTAAATGTCTTTTCTAAATGAGGTTTTAAGCCAACTGATTTCCAGACACGATGAACAAAACTGTGCGTTGTATTCAGTGCTTCAGCCAGTGTCCGTGTGGACCAATGCGTTGCATCGTCCGGTTTGCCCTGCGTCGTTTTTTCAATGATCTTTTTTCGAAGTCTGGCCTGCTTTAACGTGTCTTTCCCTCCTAGATTTGCACCCCTGGGTTTATCTTTGATAATCGACTTAATGCCACCTTCGGCAAATCTGTTTCTCCATAGGCCTACTTTGTTGGGCGGGATATTGAGCCTTTGCGCAATGTCCTTGTTGTCCAGACCCTCTGCCGATAACAGGACTATTTTGGAGCGCTCGGACAATCTGATGGAGACTGCTCTGCTGTTTGTGTTTTTCTCCAGTATTTGTTTGTCTGAGTCTGATAATGTGATTTTCGCTGCTACTCTCATAAAGTAATAATCCCGCCATTTAGGTACAGCAGCATTATATCAAAGAAAGGCTCTTAATATAGGATTAAATTAGGACACTACACTAGTACCTGATCTAGACGCTGCATATCAACCAACGGCGAGAAACCGATGCGGAGTATCTTGTGGGTAGGGTTGTGATATGACTCAGCCGCTTTGACAAGCTCATCGCGGCTTTGCAGTACCTCTGTAATCCGCGGAAGTATGTATTCACCAAAGGGGGTCAGATCCACCTTGCGAGTAGTCCGGTTAAATAATCGCCCGCCCAACTCCTCCTCAAATTGTGAAATGGCATTGGAAATCGTGGGCTGAGTGGCGAAGCTGAGTTCTGCTGCTCGACTGAAGGAATGCGTCTCAGCAACGTGCGCGGCAAATTGGAGTTGTTTAAGATTCATAATCGGATTCATTCAATAATCTTATAAATGATATTCGTAAATAGTATTTTTATATTACTCTAGCTGAGCTTATGCTCTCCGTCGACACATTTTTAACAACAAGGAGATCATAAGTGAGTGCTCAACGTATGCTGTTTTTTACCATCGCAGCCTTAGTCTTTGGCGGTATTGGATTATCAGGGTGGGACAAGGTTCACTGGTTGCTCTATCTGCCTGCAGGGATGCTGATTTTTGCCGGGGTAACGGGAATTTGCCCAGGCTTGATGCTCTACAAAAAGCTTGGGTTCAAATAGAGGCAGAATCGTGGGTCGGCATGCGTAATGCCTGTTGGCTCATGATCAGTAGATCGATATGAATACGGGAATTATTGAGTTATTGGCCTTCGGAATGATAGCAATCATTGCCGGCGTGTTTCTGCTTGTCAGTATGATCCGCGAACTGACTTCGACTGAGCGGCATAAATGGTTTCTAGGCATAGGTCTCAGCACAGGTATCATTGCCTTCAGCCTGAAGATCGGCCTGATCATCGTCTTCAGCATGTTTCCCGGCCCAATGCTGGCCCTATTCCCTGAACGGGAGTATGAGCAAGTTCTGATACCTGGCCCATCTGAACGTGAACTCCGCTCAGCACCAGGGAAAGGCTCGTACACATGGAAGGCTCTTCCTGAATCGGCACCATTTCCCAGAGACAATCTGCCATCCCTTGAAAAAATCGCACTGGGGAAGAGGCTATTTTTTGATAAGCGGCTGTCTGCAGACGATTCCCTATCCTGCGCATCCTGCCATGAAATCTCGGTCGAGAAAGGGGGAAGTGATGGCCTTCCAGCGTCAATCGGGATCAATGGTCAACATGGTAATAGGAATGCACCCACTGTTCTCAATGCAGCCTTTCAGCAGGTCCTGTTTTGGGATGGGCGTGCGGCCTCTCTTGAGGATCAGGCCAAGGGTCCCTTAGTTAATCCGATTGAAATGGGTATGCCTTCGTTGGAGAGTGTTGTTGAAAAAGTACGCAAAATACCAGAATACAAAGAGATATTTTCACAAGCGTTCGCTATGGAAAGACCGATTACCATCGATAACATAGCGAAAGCAATCGCTACTTACGAGCGTACCCTGATTACACCAGACTCTCCATATGACCGATTTGTTAGGGGGGATTCAAGTGCACTTTCAGAAAAGCAGATTCGAGGCATGGCTTTATTTGAGTCGACAGGCTGTATTCAATGTCACTCTGGCCCTAACTTCAGCGGCGCCAGTGTGTTTGGGGATAATACGCCGTACCGAATATTCCCTGCGGTTCCTCACACTGAATTTGAAATACAACATCATCTTAGTGAGGATCTTGGCGCGGCCTATCCGACCAAAGATTCAGACAGAGGTATTTGGCGCATACCCTCTCTACGCAACATCAACCGTACCAGCCCCTATTTTCACAATGGCTCGGTGGAATCACTTAAAGAAGCTGTACGCATTATGGCGCGGGTGCAGTTGAATAAGAAGTTGAGCAACAGCAATGTTGATGACAAATCAATTCAATGGTCAGAAACAGACAGCCAATTTAGTGTTTCTGAACATCAAGCCTTAAGTGATACCGAGGTGGATGAAATCGTGGCTTTCCTACAGTCTCTGGATGGTGAGTTGCCTACTCATTTTTTACCAAAAGGAGTTACATCATTCCAATGAAACAACGCATCATGCTGATTGTTACTGCAAAGCTAATATTTGTTGGAATCTGGCTGTCCGGATGGTCTACCGTCAACTGGTTTCTCTATGTAACACCAGTCAAAAGTTGGAAAAGTTCAGAGAGATTTAAATCTTGTTGTCATGCCGCTTTCTCGACCCGATTCCTTCCTCGTTCTTTGGCCAGATAGAGCGCCTTGTCGGCAGATTGTATCAGTTCATCCGGGGATCCATTCATGTAAAATTGCGCAATACCAATTGATATTGTAACTTTGCCGTACCCTTGGTTAGTACGCTTATCTTTCAGCTCACCGGATGAGACCGCTTTTCGGATCTGTTCAGCGGCAATTATAGCGCCGCCCAGAGCGGTTTGTGGCAAGATCACAGCAAATTCTTCGCCTCCATAACGGGCCGCCATGTCCTGCCCCTTAAGGCAGCGCTTGAGGGTTAACCCCACGAACCGAAGCACCTTGTCTCCCACAAGATGGCCGTATGTGTCATTAAACTTTTTAAAATGATCGATATCAGCAAGGAGTAAACAAAATGCCGTTTTCTCTTCACGTGCTGTTTGTATGGTGTCCTCCAGCGTTGTATCAAATGCCTTGCGGTTCGATATTCCCGTCAGGGCGTCTATCAGTGATTCTTCTTTAATTTGCTCCATTTCCTTTCGGAGTAATTCCATCTCCGTCATGATGTTGGACATTTTGGATTCAAACTGGTGCTGTGACTGTTCCACAGAGCGGGTATTGTCAAGAACTTTTTGAACTTCGACCGCCATCACCTCAGGTGATACCGAGGTAGTCAGAATATCGGCAAAATGGTCTAGGGTTTTTGAGTAGCTGGGTAAATTTCCGCCTGTACGTTCGAATTCGCCCTGAATATTACCGATTATATGTCGCAGCTCCTGGCGCGTTTTCTCCAGCGCCCTCTCATCCTGGATGAAGAGGCGTCGATACATCTCCCATAGATTTTCTTCGGAGAGCTCCTCCGGCTGACTAATGATCTCATTAAATGCCGTGGCCAGTTCTTTGTCCTTGCCAACAACATAGTCATACCCCATGCGAAAGTTCATGGGAGAAGGTGGGATTTTGTGCTGGGAAAGTAACGAGATTGCCTGACGCAAGTGCTCGGAAGCCTTAATAAAATTATCGCCGGAGTACGGATTCGTCTCCATTAATATAGTTCTCCTTGCTCAACCATCGCTGAAGTTCCCTATACTTAGCGGCCAGCAATCCAACAAACTTTAGCTATTATTTAGGCGGCGAGCGGAACAAGCAGAAAAAGTGACTGAAATCCAATTTTTCAGAACATTCCAGAAAATTTCAGGACATTTGATTAACCACAATGGTGAGGCCATTCATCTCATAACCTGCTGCATTCTTTAAAGATTTTCAGTTTTTAGGTATCTGTCGAGAAAACTGAGAATGGATCGATAGGCGACAAGTCTGTTCTCCTTTTTATGAAATTTGTGGCCTTCATCCTCGAATACAAGATATTCAACTGGTACCCCTTTACCCTTGACAGCTGCAACAATATCATCCGATTCAGATTTTCCGACCCTTGGATCATTGGCACCCTGCAACACCATGAGCGGGCGGACAATTCGATCTGCGTGAAACAGTGGTGAAATACTTTCAAGATAGTCGCGGTCATGCTCCGGATGACCGATCTCCAAGTAGAGAGATTCACGCAATGGCTCCCACCAGGGCGGCATGTTCTGCAGTGTACGAACCCAGTTTGAAATACCAAAGATATCCACACCAACCGCAAACTCATTTGGCCGAAAACTCATGGCCGCCAGTGTCATATAGCCACCATAGCTGCCGCCGATGATACCGATACGTTCTGGGTCTATGTAGTCTGTATCGATCAACATCGATTTGCTGGCAACACAGTCATCGAGATCGGCCTGTCCATGCCTACGATCATCGGCTGTAAAAAAGGTTTTGCCGTATCCGGAACTACCACGATTGTTTATGGCGTAAATAGCATAGCCATGATTAACGAGATATTGAATCAATTCATGATATTCAACTCGGGACTGACCACCCGGGCCACCGTGAACCAATACCAGTGCCGGGACCTTGTTATCCGGTGAAGCATCATGGGGCTTGTATAGAATACCTGGGATATTCAGACCATCAAAAGAATCAAAACGTACGACTTCACCATCAACCAGATCACGCTCGTTAATTTCGGGATTCAATGTCCAAGTCAATCGCCTCACCGCTTCTGTGGAGAAGTCATAAACATAGACATTTCCAGGTGTACGACTGGTGCTGGCATTGAACGACATCATCGATTCATCCCCTGAGAAGCTCACCGAGGTGATATCCCCTTTCGGCAGAGATGATAGTTCCAACCTCTGGATCGTCCGGCCATCGAAGAGTTCAAGCACCGTCTGTCCATCTCTATTGATACCGGCGATGAGATACTTTCCAAAGTGCGACAGTTTGGCAAACATCACATCCCAATTCGGCTTCAAAACCACTTCCCGCCTACCAGTCAGCAGATGCTCTCGCACAAGATAGGAAAATTCACTACCCTGATTGCTGGTGTAATAAATACTCTGGCTATCCCGGCTGAAGACCTGAAATTTATATTCAACATTCCCTTCATGGGTTGTCAGATGACGCATTGAATTGGTGTGTTGATTATAAAGTAGGATATCACTGTCATCCCGCTTGTTTGTTCTGACAAAGGCGATGGTTTGTTTGTCGGGAGACACTTCATGAAACTCGTAGCCCATCTCATCCTTATAGATCATGTTCCTTATATAACCATCCACCTGGACCTCATAGATATCGAAGTAGTGGCTCTCACGTTCGTTGGTACTTAAGAATAGACTCTTACCATCCTGAGCCCATCCAAGGAATCTCGCCTGGAGGCCTGAGCCCGGAGTGAGATCAGTTTGGGTGCCGTCCATTTCCCTCACATAAAGGTGATCCAGCTCATTGCCTGATCGGTCAGCAAGAAAGAGAAAACGCTCATCGTGGGGAAAATAGCCTTGCACCTGAATGGCCTCCGCCTTCGAGTCTGTGAGTTGCACAGAACCGCTGCCATCTTCAAGAATGGCAAAGGCGTTATCAATTCCCTCTTCGTCACTGCTCACAAGAATTTTAGACTTATCCGGTGAGAATGAGCTGCCCTTTAGTTGGGTCGTGGCAAGGAACTGTCCAATCGTGTATTGCTTGATGGCAGGTGAAGAATTTACTTTGGCTGCAGGCCTGTCCGCCCAGCGACACCCTGCCAGAAAGATAAGGCAAACAAGAAACACAAACTGAGAGTGATATTTGGAAATCATTTATTCTTCTATCAATTATTATAAGCTTATCGAAAAACACGTATCACTCAGGCATTTTTCTGCTGTATGCGATTTGAGAATACGAGTGGGCGTTCAATCGATGTTGTGACATCAACCATTCCTTGATTTACCAATCCCTCTAAATCAGTACTAAATCGTTCGTACACATCTTCAGGAGAGGCTCTGCGGGTTCCATAAAGGGCAACCCAGGCATTGCGTCCATTCTCTTTTGCCAGGTAAGCAGCCTCGTCAGCGATTGTGATGACCTGCTCCCACGAAAGCTGCTGCGATTTGCGAGGCACAAATGGGAACATCGTCAATCCGATGGAGCCTGAAAGCCGTGTAACATGTCCACCACCCACTTGGTATTGATGATTCGCGAGTTCGGCACGTATGCGTTCAGCATATTTTTCCGCGCCTTGTCGACTGGCATGACGGCCGACAATGAAAAATTCATCACCACCCCAGCGTATGATGGTGTCTGATTTGCGGCAGCAGCTGTTAAGGATATCCCGTACCTGCTTGAGAGCGAGATCCCCGGCATGGTGACCGTAGGTATCATTGATGGGTTTAAAGCCATCGAGGTCGATCATCATAAAGGTGAGATTTGGAGCAAAATCCACAGCAGAAGTAGATTCGGATTCACCCGGGTCTTTTGTATACCTGTCCAGCGCGGCAATCTCAGGTTCAATATACTGGTGCAGGTAACGACGGTTTTTCAAACCCGTGAGCTGGTCTGTAAAACTCGCCTCTTCCAACTGAATGGTAAGTGCTTCCAGCGTCTGATTCCGCTCTGCAAGCTCCTGTGTCCGCAGCCGAACCTGTTGTTCCAGCTCTTCGCGTTGCTCAGCCGCCTGCCTGAGTTTGTTGACCTGGTTACGCACCACTGCACTGATCAGACCCAGTATCAGAAATATGTAGCCGGCATAGGCCCAAGTGGTCTTCCATGGCGGGGGAGTTATACGCAGCGCGATAGCGGCACTTCCCAGACTCCAAACACCATAATAGTGGTCGCCCCTGAGCGATCGATATCATCTCTGTCAAACAGGGCAACCGGAGCCATGCCTTCCGTATCCGTTCGGGGAATTCGGCTGCCCGTCACCTCGAATGTCTGTAATTCCAGCCGTCCTTCAGCAGCTCCAAGAACCGAAGGCGCGAACGATGATGCGCCAATGCCAGTGCAGAGCGTAAAAATCAGTGCCGAAGTTTGGCCATACACATTTTTTTTCGACTTATACATGGAAGTTAGACCTGTTTAACATTAAATGTTTGTTTGAGTACGGCTTTTATCGACTAAAAAGGGATTTCCTTTAATTTTTTTCAGCTTTCCCAGCAACGATGAATTCCGTTTATGAAAAAATTCCACTTTTTTGAGCACAGTTGTTCTTCGGGGGGGATTACCGGTGGCGCGCAGATAGATGCCTTTTCTTGGCAAAGCGCACCCGATCACGGTCTAGAACTCGTTTTAAATCAAGCTTTTATGTGGATAAGCAGAGAGATGGCTAGCGGGCTATGTGCGGAAAGAAAGGAAACAGATTTTATTCATTCGTGGTGTCTGCCAAGGCGTAAGATCGCCGCTGTAGCCACTCTACAGCAAGCGTCTTACCACGATGCAGGCGCCGCCAAGGGATGAAAGGAGTGAACTTATTTTCCGCATGGCCCACAGGCAGAGGTTCTTGTAGGTGAGGATTAGAAGCCTGCCCCTGCGGGCAGACATCTTTTGCCGACGGTGCTACCAATTATAGTAGTTGGTCGGATCATCCATCGATGAGAGGTCTACTTCAGCGGTTTGCTCGTAAGTCTGATCTGTCTTGGTGAGAGTTTCACCAACAGCATCGGGGCCATAGAAGGTGCGGTAGTAGCTAATGCAAGGACCGTCCAACTCACTTGTTTGTGGATTCTCCACCTCTGCGAGAGGTTCGCCGACAGCATCGGGACCATAGAAGGTGCGGTAGTAGCTAAGGTAAGGATCATCCGACCCATTTACTTGTGGATTCTCCATCTCTGCGAGAGGTTCGCCGACGGCATCGGGACCATAGAAAGTGCGAAAGTAGCTAACGTAAGGACCATCCAACTCGCTTGTTTGTGGATTCTCCATCTCTGCAATTGGTTCACCGACGGCATCGGGACCATAGAAGGTGCGGTAGTAGTCAAAGGTGGGGTCGTACCTCTCAATCTCCTGCGGTGCCGCCATTGTAAGGGCGGGTATAAGAATGAGAGCTGAGGTCGAGAGAGTTTTGAATAACGTTTTCATGATACTGCTCCTGAAACGTTGGTTAATGATACATGCATTAGAATATAAGAGTGCTCTAATGGAGTAATTGATAATAATCAATGGCGCATCTAAGGATCATATTCCTGTGAGCTGGATCACATAGGCACTGTCGTGGACAGGGTTGTCCAACACCATGACCCTGTCGAGGAGGAAGACAGGGTGTGACACCTTCAGTTATACCAGGCAGGATTGGCGCGCCTACGATATCCCCATGGTGCTGGAGGCAGCAGTGAGACGACCTGGAGAGAGGAGAGAGGAGACCCGAGTACTCTATCGGTTTGACGTTACGTCTGTAACGTATGTTTCGTGGTTCAGAAAATTGCGCAGACGAACGAGGTCAACAGAGGGCATACACAGCAGCCTTTCTGTCGACGACCCCGTTCGATCATGCGCAATGGTTTCAGAATGAAAGAAAATTAGTAATTATAAGAGGCAATAACCCTGAAATGCGTCTGGGTCAGGTCTTTACCCTCAATGCCATTATATTCACTTGTACGGTCGGCAAGAAACGCTTTGAGCATCAGATCTTTTTGAGGCTTGTAGACCACAATGAGATCGGTCTCATAGGCATCGGTTTGCGGTGCAACCATGCCCAATCCGGCCAGACCCAGCACCTTGCGGGGCGCTAAAGTCTCGGACTGCCCGTAATTCACATAATTGAGCTTGACGATCAGGTTCTTGAGAATTTTGTACGAACCCCCGATTTTATAGGCGCTTACATTCTCACGGTATTCATTGCGTGAGAATATGGAACTGGTGTAAGCCGGATCGCCACCCCAGGCATTCAGCATGGCAGTGTCACCGCTGGAAGTGTTAAAGGCGCCGTATACGGACCACTTTTTGTTACCCAATGCAGCCTTAAGTCCGAATAGATTAAAGTCCAGGTCACCTGCCAATTTATCGCCTATTTCCTTCTGGTTCAGAAATTGGCCGGACAATTTCAATTTCATGCCCTTCATTGGAAATGCTGTGTCAACATGGGCGTAGATATTGTTGGCGATATCATCCACGTAATAGTTCCATAACCCCAGTTCAGTATTCTTGATACCTGAATAACCGGCATTTAGCACGGTTATACCGTTGGTACTGGGTGCGCCTGCACCTAAGGTCGCTGTACTGATGCGGTGAAACTCGGCCTGTCCGATGGTACTCGCTTTGATTGCGGCACCTGCGGATTTGGTACCTTCGCCAATCAGTGCAAAGTCGGTCATGGCACGGGAACCAAATGACATATCTGTAATTTGCGCGATTCCGAACACAGCATTTTCAACGGCCGTAGTCTTGGCGCTATAGGCTGAATAGAAGTTCGGCATTGTACTGTAGGTGATGGTGGTCAGCGGTGTCTTATAGAGCTGATGACCCGCATCCAGAGCAAATTTTTCATTTTTGTACTTTAGATAGATCTCGCCAAGTTGAGACTTGGTGGATCCATCATCGGTTACAAACATGCCACGTGCAAGACGCTCAGTACCGGGGGCGGTATCGAAGTCGGTTAATCTGAAAAGATCACCGTTGGCGTAGAATCCAACGCCCATATTCAGGTTATTCCACGATGGCGTTTCATATTTCAGCTTGAGCAGATAGGAGGTGCCATTGCTTGGATCATAGCCGTTATCCTCGGCAGAGAGGATGGTCATAGCTTTAGCAAATAGAGTTAGGTTGCCAAGATCTTTGCCATCGGATTGAAGACCCATCGACCATACAGGTTGTGAGATCAAAGTTAATACAGCCGTCGCCGGGATAATTGTCCGCGCCACAAGTTTTTTCATCAGTTACTCCCCTTTCTATTATTGGTGGTTATATCGTATTTGCCATTCTGTTCTATAACTGCTGAACAGAAACGGTTGAATAGATTCTATTACTCAGTGGATACCTTGTTTTTCCTCATTGAATAATTCTTTGACTCCCCATATAAATATGCCAGAAGAGCCTATTCTTTTTGCTCGTACCCTTTGATCATGGCCTTGACATAGCCAAATGGTTTTTCACTGGTAGTAATTGCCAGGTAGAGATGCACGATCAAGAAAGCAAGCATGGCGAAGGCAGCAGCCATGTGAACCATTGCAACTACAGTGAGGCTTAATCCCTCAAGTCCCCAATCGCCCCATGAGGTGTAAAACAGATAAAGCAGACCACTGACCCAGGTTACTGGAGTAATAACCACATGCAGTGAAAGATATGCCAGGCGTTGTAATGGGTTGAGCTTGCTTTTGCGCGTCATATGGAAAGGATGGCCGCCGCCCAAAAAGATATCGACTGCATAATAGCGAAGCATAGCCATCAGGTTGTTTTTGCTGGATGGGATGTACTGCTTCCATTCACCTGTAGTCATATGCCAAAAGATGACAAACACCAAAAGCCCCATCAGTGCCCAGGCAAACAAGATATGCGTATCCACAGCCTGCTCAAAACCCAAGATCGTGTAATCCCCGTGTATCTCAAACCCCGTGAGTAACAAGGGGAGAATGAGAATCGCAAGCACCCAATGCCAGATACGCTCAAAGCGAGTATAGATCATTTCATTTGACATCAGCCATTCCTCCTCTTTCTACTGAAAAAGACCCGACCAAAACCGTGGAGCGATACACCGCCCAGAGTTCCAAGTACAGCCAGCCAGCCAATTATATCCAGCAGGTCGCTCTTGTCTCTTCCCGGCATGTAGAAACCAGTGAGTTCCGCCAGTCGCCCATTTCTGCTATGGCATTCATTACAGCCCAACGCTTCTTCCTTAGGTGCAACCATGTGAGAAAGTGGCCAGTGCATGGTAGTTTCGATAAAGCCATATTCTCCGCTGTAATCCGCACCTGCTGCATCCATTGCCGCTTTAATGGAGCGGTTCCAATTGAACGATTTCCAATAGGCCTCACTGTCCTTACCAAACAGATGAGAGATAACCAGTGTGTTATTGCCTTTGTCGTAGGGTTGTTTTCCCCGCATGATTTTGAAGGGCCAGATTCTGGCGCCAGGATCATTGTAGTCCCCTTTGAACGTATTGATTGGCACTACACTGTTAGGATCTAGCCGCTCTTCGAGTTCCTGGTAACGAATCTCGCCTGACAGCCAGGCGTATTCCGGCACGAGATTTTCTCCCCATTCAAAAGTGCCTTTTTTGGTCACATAGGTCACATACCCGTTCTCGTCTTTCATCTTCAGGTGCTTGCCATCGCCATCCATGCGCCCTGCAGTCGACCAATCCCACCAAGTCTTTGAAGGCACGCCACCTTTCGCATAAGTCGGAATATGGCAGGTCTGACAGGCCACCTTATTGGTATGATCATTGATCTTATTGTTAACGGTTTCCTCATGCGGTTTGTCACCGTGGCAGGATTCACAGGATGCTCTGTTATGGTCATCTCGCCCAGGAATATCAATGCCGTGTGTATCTTTCCCGACAGAGGTATAGTGACTTCCTTTTAAATCATGACCGTCCGTGCTGTGGCACTCCGTACAGACGAAGTTCAGACCATCCACACCCATGTGAACATCCAGCGTACGTGGAGGATTGGTCATGGATGAATCAAGGTCGCCATGTTTTACACCATCACCACCACCGCCGTAGAAGTGACAAACCCCACAATTTTCACGGCGGGGCTTACCAACAGCCTGGGCGACCTTAGTTAAATCGGGTGCCTTCCAAGTCTTCTTGCTTTTTTTCGGGAAAGGTTTGTCGACATAGGTAGGATGACCCGCTGCCGTTGGAAATTTCTTATAGGTGTCTGTTGTGTCATGACAGACAAGACAGTCGACATTCTCTTCTGATGAGAAATCAAAGCTGTCGTCCTTCCAGCCGTAGCCGATATGGCAACTGGTACAGCGCGCGTAGTTGGTAGTAATCGAGCCGCAAAAGCTGTTCACAACTCGCTTTTTGCCCAAAACCTGCCCGGTTTTCGGGTGAATGATTTTCCAGTTCCAGTGAGTGGTTTTGTGAATCTGTTTGCTGGCTTCTGTGTGACAGGTCAGACAGGCCTTGGTGACATCAGGTGCAGTGGCAAACTCTTGCTGCAGTGCTTCGAATTTGGTGTGGTCGGCAGTTGATGTATTAACTTTTTGTTGAGGCGATTGCGTAGCAGCAAATGCACTGCTGAGCGTGAACCAAAAGAGCGTCGTCAGAGTGCCGAGAGAGCGGATCCATGATCTTCGATGAGAGTTCATAACTATCATGCCCAGTTTCAAATAGAGTGCATTCAGGATTCCTCTCGCCTTAATACGAAAAGCTCTTAACCGGATTCATCCCGGTTGAATATCAGGTGAAATTAAGGAGAGACACGGGACATAGAGAGATTCCTCTCTCCATGTCCCGTATTATGGAACCACTGGTCCCATTACTGCATTACAGTGTAACTTCAGCTGTAGAAATCAACTGAGGAGTTCGAAGATCTTCAGGAAGATGTTTAAACTTACTCTGTAGCGTATTCCACAGAAGATTATAGTAGACCTCACCTCGAACCAGCACTACACCTTTGGAAGGTATTTCATAGCTGAACGCGCGCTCTTCGTGTGGTTTGAGACGTGAATCTTCTCCAAGCTGCGTCGCTTTCGGTGGGATAGTCGGATCGCCTTTTTCGTCCTTGAGCCGGTATGCAAGATACGCCTTTGGATCAGCCTTGCCTGGATGTCCTTTTGCATTCTCCCATACCAGATTGCCTTCAGCATCGTACGCAGAGACCTTCAAAAAGATATTCCTGAATGGCGCGCCAGTGGGAAGACTGTGTGGCTGCTGATTTTTCAGCTTTGCGGTCGTCATTAGTTTCCCGCCCTTGGGCTGTGCATCAAGCGTAAAGATCAAACTGCGCTTCAGCATACCTTCATGATGCCCGCCGCCCATACTGTGATCAGCAAGTTTCCCGACCATTGGCATATGGCAATATTGACAAGTCACATCACTCTGGCTATCTACATATTCATTGCCTGTGGCACATAGCGGTACGCCATGCGAATTGTTGCGTTGATCATGACACCCCATGCAAGCTTCGTTGGACTTCATGAGCGATGCATTGGCTTTCATCGGCATGGAGGGTACCTCCTTGCCATCCAGCGTTACAGCGCTGCCGAGATGTGGGTTCGGTTTAGAGTCGTCACCCCCACCGGCGCCACCGAATACATCATTCGAAGCTGTCAACTTTTCAAGGCCGCGATTAAAACCCTGAGGTCCCTGCAATTGATCAGATGACTTGTATGACTTCATGCCAAGCATCAACTTGCCGCCTTTACCCTCGATACCATTGTACTTCTCCAGAAGATGGCAGCCGACACAGTTCACACCTTCACTATAGGCGGGTTTGGCATCAAGCTTAGTCATCTTGTCTCTGGCAGCATTTGGTGCGTGGCATTGCAGACAAACCGGATACTTACCTTTTTTCGTGACGCCTTCCTTTGTGGGATCACCAACCACTTTGCGATAAAAGGTACCGTGGATTGGATCCTTCAGCGCGGTACTGTTCGCATGCATGGAACCCTTCCACTGCTTATAGATCTCTTTATGGCAGCTTTTACAGGTTTCTGAAGAGATATGATGGACCGGCTCTGCTGCCACTCCGGCAATCTGCCCAAACCACCCCAATAGAACACTTAATACCAGAATCTTTTTGGTTTTGTTATGCACTCGACCCGTCCCCTTAAATGTAAGCTAAATTTGCGAGTCGAATAGTGCACAAGATACGGGCCTTCTGTCTATTGGGGGAATTACCTATGAGTCATATACCTCAACTTTATGGCACATGAATAATCTGATGATGTTGAACTTTTTTATTGTTATGAATATTGAATTAACACAAAAAATAGCGCAGTCTTTAAATTCGAAAAAATAAATAACAAATTCACCGGACAGTTTGATTTCCCTTTTAATTACTGGCTCAACAGTCAGCGCCGCTCTGTCCAGATTTTATTTTCAGCATTCTTGATGTTATGACATTTTATAATTCACGAATTTATATTGATCTAAATCAAGAATCAGAACGCACATATTTATTGATTCAAATCAAGAATCAAAACACATAAGGAGGATGGGCATGCGCAATGTCAGGATAACCAGATGGTACCTTCATCTACTTTTTTTCGCCTTTCCACTATGGTTAGGGGCAATCAACATAAGTTTTGCAGACAAGGTTTCATTGGATCCAAGCAATTGGGGACTGGAAGAAGGCGAAGCCTGCATCAGTTGCCATAAGAAATCCTCCGCCGGCCTTACCCATCAATGGCAATCCAGCGCCCATGCTTCGGCAGGCGTCAATTGTCTCGACTGCCACTATGCCGATCAGGTCGATAAAGATGCCATAGAACACGAAGGTAGCATCATCGCCACAATTGTTTCCCCTAAAGACTGCGGTCGTTGCCACACCAGGGAATATAAGGAAACTGAAGGGTCCGTTCATTCCAAAGCACTCTCTTTGATCAAGAATCGTATACCTGCCTTGGCTGACAACCTCACTGGCCAGGAGATGGTTACTGCCGGCTGTGCCAAATGTCACGGCTCGAAAGTGGAAGTGCGTGGAGACGGCAGCCTATCACCCAACAGTTGGCCGAACACAGGCATTGGCCGTATCAATCCGGATGGATCCCGTGGGTCCTGTTCCGCATGCCATGGCAGGCACAGTTTCTCTAAAGCCCAGGCCAGAGACCCAAGCGCCTGTGTCTGGTGCCATTCAGGACCGGAATCGCCCGATGGAGAAGTGTTCGACAGCTCTAAACATGGCATGCTCTTCGCAGCAAACAGAGAGAAGATGAATCTCCACAGTGACGACTGGGTACTTGGTAAAGACTATAGCGCCGCCCCCACCTGTGTTACCTGCCATATGGGCGCAACTCCCGGTGTCAAAGCAAGCCATGATGTGGGTATGCGCGATGCATGGAATCTGAACCAGCCAATCTCAGAGAAACAATCGCTTATCATTTTTGAAGATGGTGACAGAAGAGAGCTGCCTGAGTCCCAGCCAGTACCAAGACGTGGTAATGAAATATCAAAACTTGACGGCAGTATGGGCAAAGTTAAGGCAGTGGCAAGCTCTAAAAGACGGCGTCAGATCATGAGCAAGGTCTGTCTTGAGTGCCATAGCAAAGGTTTTGCCAACGGATTCATGAAACAGTTTGACAATGTCGTGGAACTCTACAATGAAAAGTTCGGGAAACCTGCACAGGCCATCATGTTGGCGCTTTATGAAATGAATCTGCTCACGCCAGCTCCCTTTGACGATCCACTTGAATTTACCTACTGGCGTCTCTGGCATGATGAAGGCACCCGAGCCAGACACGGCGCAGCAATGATGAGTCCAAATTTTACCTGGTGGGAGGGAATGCATCTGGTAGGGCAGAATTTTTATGGGGAGTTTCTGCCTCAGGTGCGTGAACTGGCAGGTGCAGAGAAAGCTGATAAATTGATCAACGAGCATGTGCTCAGCCTTGATGAGCACAGCTGGTTGAAAAATCCGTCAAAACCCAATCCTATCCTCGGTTATGGCATAGGAAAACCCAGCCATGATTAAGATTAGAATGCCACTTTTCATCACCCGACATGTGCTGCTAGCCTTGATCCTCGGCGGTGTTGCTGGTATCGGATTTATGATTTTTCTTACAGAATTCGACCACTTCACCAGTACTGAGGCTTTTTGCACCAACTGCCACTCGATGGAGCTTGTCGCTGAACCCTATCGGGAGTCCGTCCACTTTCGTCCCGCCTCAGGCGTGCGGGCCAGCTGTGGTGACTGCCATGTTTCCGAGGGGGTTTTCGCTGCCACCTGGGATCACTTTATAGGCGGCAAGGATCTCTATAATCAGATCTTCGGTCCCAATTACGATGATCCGGTAATTGCCAAGCTGCATATGCCAGAGGCTGCTTTTTCCGCTCGTGAGTGGTTCAAGAAACGGAACTCCGCTACCTGCAAGCGTTGTCATGTCAAAGAAGCCATCTATGGCTCCCGCCCCGATACAGTGGAAATCCATAAACAAGATGCAAAAGATAAATCCTGCATCGAGTGTCACTACAACCTGGTACATGCAAAGGTGCCGGCTGAGAGCGTCTTCAAACGCGACGAATGGAACAGGATGGTCGAGCTGGAGTTCGATCTTAAACGCGGAGCCGCCGACAAATTACTGGAAGAATAAAGGTTGAGACGAGATAAGGCGTTACCCAACCACACTGAAAATAGCTCAATTTAGGTATCAAAACTATGAGTCTTCTAAAAATTGGTTGTAAAACCATGCGTGAAGGCGTGATCGTCTCCACCATTTTTTTCTTCGCCGGGGTTTTGATGATAATGACGGGACTCAAAATTGTCCCGGATATCTTCTACATGCAGCAGATCGTCATGTTCGCAGGATTGCTGTTGCTGCTTTTTGCTCCACTGATACTAATTACTACTTTTCTTCTTACGGTGTTACCTGGAGCCAAAGAGAAAATGGATAAATGCGAGCACTGAAACTTTGAGCTAAAGCTGGATATGACCATCAGTACGGGTCATTTTCAAGAGTTTTCAGCGTTGCAATAGCAAAAGGCCGCTCCATTTGGGGCGGCCTTTTGTTTCTGGGTATTACGCCAACAGGCCAGCTCAATGCTGGCAATTCTTCAAATGCTCATTCACAGATGGAACAAGTGATGCCAAAGCCGCTGCCAGAAGGATAGCCGGACTGATTAACAGTGCAGCAAACCCAGGATAGACAAGCCATACAAACAGGCTGGGAATGGGATCAGACAACAGTAGTACTGGCGCTAACAAAACCACGCTCAGTACCAACATTGCCACTGAGGCTATGACGGCGGCTCTCATCGATTTACAGGTGAAGATACTCACTTCATTTACCTTCTGATATTGCTTTATGATGGTAAGTATATTAGACAATACTTATACTCTTGTCAAGATTTAGCGCCTGTAACTGAACCTGAATCACAAATTTTCAGGAATATTACGATTTTTGCGGCTCATACTTTTCAAGTGGTTCGGATGCGGGTCAACAGCATTCAGAAAGTGCCTGTCCGGAAACAGAGAATAATTGTAGCCCGGATGAAGTGCAGAGGAATCCGGGGAGATAAGTGTCTAATTCATAGTCTGTTCCCGGATTACGCAAGCTCCATCCGGGCTACGGTTATTGGTTTCCGGATAGACACTAAGTAGCCCGCTGCCGATTACCTCCGTTAGGAGTACACCAAAGGTGAACGATCTCACCCTGCCTACTATTTCTCCAATAAAAAAGTAATCAGCACAGCCTCCGCCAGCGCCACCCCCAATATCACCCACATCAAATACTTGGCCCATTCGGAAAAACGCACACGATTTGTCAGGAGCTCCGAAAAGTCCATAAGCTCCTGCCGGAGAAAAATACTCTCGATGGCTGACTGCAGATGGCTGGCCACTTTCTCCAGAAGCACCCTATCCGCCTCCTGAAAACTCTCCCCTCCCCTCTTGTTCAGGACCAGAATGGCTCCCGCAGTCTTCTGGTCGGAGAGGCTCTTGATTGGAACGCACAATTCATTTCGGGTCACAAACCCTGTCTGCGCATCGATTTCTTTATGAGGGCCATCCAACAGATCCATGTCTTCCTTTACATTGTAATCACCGGTAGCGATCACTTGCCCAACCAATGAATCTTGCATGTCCATCTCAATCTGCTTTTCATCGAGTCCCGTACCACTTTGCAGCCAGACCTTTCCTGTCTTTGGATCATTGATAAAGATACTACAGCGCTCTACATTCAAGGCATTGGGAATTACCTCGACAAAGAGATCAAGCAACTTCTTGTTACCCCGAATACTCCAGGAACGATTGAGCAGTCTCTCACGTAACCTGATTTGATCGAGGTGGTGATAAAGCGCCTCACCCTGCTCGTCAGATTGAACCAACTGGCCAAGCACGGGTTCACAGATTCTCTTGGGCTTTCCATTTAGAGCATCCCTGAAGTAGACAGTCATTCCGTTTTGATGAAAAAAGAGTGCAAGCCGTATAAAAAACAGCAGTTCCTCGTGAACTTTGTTCAGAGTGAGGTCATCATCAACATGATGTGTGCCCGACTTCGACCGCGTCTTTCTGAGTTCATAAGTCTTTTCGGCAGGCAATAGAATGAATTCAAAGACGAATCGCTCACGAAAATCTGTAGACAACGGATGCGTCTTTGGTGGAGGCAAGGGAATGCGAAAAAAATCGATCTCCAAGTAGGATGAATCATCAAGCGTATATGCGTCGTAGACAGGTACGGCTTTTTCAAATCCAACGAAAGGCAGGCCAAGATGAAGTTCTCTCGGTCGTTGATGCAAAATAGGAGATTTCCACCAGTCCTTGCTTGAAATATCGAGGTAACCTTCCTCTGGCCAACCGCCAATCGCGTTGAGAATGGTTGTTTTCCCACAACCCGGGGGACCGGTAATAATGAGTTTTTTCGTCTCTAAAAAAGCTGGAAACTGAATCCCCTTAATCGTGTCGACCTCTCTTATTTCGCCTCCTCAGAAAAATTCGTGGGTAGTTTCCGGTACGGGTAACGCCCCAAGCGCGTGATATAAAGCAATTTCAGCAGCATGGTAGGTCCGAAATCCGTACGCTTTTCTGGTAGTCA
>JAESPE010000029.1 GCA_016756835.1 gamma proteobacterium endosymbiont of Lamellibrachia anaximandri
CCAGTGACCGGGACGGCCGGGGCACAAACAGGCTGTCGAAGGCCGAGTCGATTTTGGGGACTGGGATGTCCCAAAATCTTTCACGAGGTCGAAGACTCACTTGATTTGTCGATTCAATGTGGGTCGGGTTTAAGCCGCAGGGTCAGGGTTTGCAGCGCCGCTGCAAACCCCAGGTAGATAGCGCCGAGTAGCAGACTGTTGGGATAGGCGAAACGCAGGCTGCCGAAGGGTGTGTTGCGATAGAACCACTCGCTACGCAGGTAGTCATACTCAGCGGCGGCGGATAGATAGCTCAGGGGGCTTGCCGCGATGATTGCATTGACCGCGGCGTCACTGAAAACAAAAAGCTCAACCAGGGGGCCAAGCCAGAGGGTGGCGCTACCGGCAACCAGTGCCAGCAAAAATACCGTCGGCAGAGCGATATCTGCGGTTGCACGAAATCTTTTTAGAAAACCCGCAAGAGTGATCAGCAGCAGCGTGATGGTGAATACCGCAAGCGTACTCTGCAGCAGAATGGTATTGGGGATCGTGCCTTTGTCGTGTGGAAACAGCATCAGCAGAAATATGCCAGTGGAGGCGATGCTGTTGAAAACAAGAGAAAATGTACCGCCGGTATGTGGCAGCATCAGCAGGCAGGTCAGAGAGGTTGCCAGCCCCAGGTTGACCAGCAGCCATGCATCAGAGGGGAAAGATGATCCTGAGAGGGGCATAGTGTGTTGAAGCAGCAGCACCAATAGCGCCGCAAGCGCCCAGCGCAGCAGCCAATCCTTTATCTGCACCGGATTCATCCGTTCGCCAAGTGCCTGATGGAACATCGTCAGCCAATGCTCTCCAGGTTAGCCGTTCCGGTATTCCTTTGCAGATGAGCATCGACATATTCGAGCAGGAGCTGGAACTGGGGGTAGAGCGCCAGCTCATCGCAATCGATGGGATTCTTGAAATAGGCGGCGAGGTGATACATGGGGCCTGATTCACCCTGCCGCGCGGCGAATTCGCTGAGGCGGATCATATCCAGTACCAGCGGTGCCGCCAGGATGGAGTCACAACCCTGCCAGGTGAACTGCATGGTCATCTTGACGTCGAGGAAACCCTGAAAATGGATCAGGTCCCAGGCGGTTTTCCAGTCTCCCAGGGATGGGACATAGTTGATGTCGATCCCTCCGTGAGGGGAATAGCCGAGAATCGAGTCGAGAACATTACCCTTGTTGCGCAGTTTGGCTACCTTGTGATCCGGGTCGTCCAGCGTCTTGCCGTCTCCGTTACCCAGCATGTTGGTGCCTTCCCAGCTAAGGATGCGCAAATTGCGATAGGCAAACATGGGTGCCAGGGCGGTCTTGACCAGCGTCTCACCGGTTTTGCCGTCATTGCCATAGAATGGTACGCCCTGTTGATCCGCCAGTTCGTGCAGGCCCTTCAGGTCAGAGCCGGGATTGGGGGTGAAATTTATATAGGAGCAGCCTTCGAGAAAAGCGGCCTGGGTATAGCAGATGCTCGGGGTCAGTGATTCGGAGCGGTTCTCTTCGATGAGTAACTCGATGCCTGCTTTCGTCTCGTGGGCTTCAGTTTCCACGGGCAGGGATTCCGATGAGGTGAGATTGACCACCACCAGATGTTCGAGTGCGTGCCGCTCCTTGAAACGTTTCAGATGACTGCGAATCCTGGAGACGAACATCGACATGTTGGGGCGTGTTTCGGCCGGTGAATTGGGTCCCCAGAGCGCCGTGGGTTCGTAGACGATATCTGCATCGATGGTTTGTAGATCGGATTCGATGGCATCAATCAACTCGTAGGTATAGGTGCCTGAGCGCCTGGCAACGATGCGGGCTGTATCCACCAGGGAGCCCTCGATAATATCCAGGCCACCGAATACCAGCGAGCCCAGGTCTGCCAAATCGAGCTCGTTGATGGGTGGGATCTCGGTGACCATGCCGCTGCTGGAAACCCGTCCGGCTCGCACCGCCAGGGTGCCGACTATCAAGGTTGTTGCGATATCGCCGCGAGCGCCGGCGAGCCAGATGCCAATTTTCCTGGAGGAACTTGTTCTTTTCATGATCCCAGTGAAACGTCCGAAAAATAGTTTGGTTTAAGTCCTAATCGGCTTGTTGGGAGGATTCTTGAATTATGATGGTGTCAGCGAGTTTCCGGGTCGCAGATTGCCTACTTAACCCAAAATGACATCACTCGAAGCCGCCCTTTGCCATGCTTTGAAAAAAGTGAGTGCCCTTGCGGGCACGACACTGAGTTTACCATCCCGGTACATCACGATCCAAAGGGGAGAGGCGGATCGGATGGCAACCGCCGACACGGAGGGGAGTGGTCGGCTGTTTCCGTTGACTTTTGGTTTCAGTAATAATCCAGCAATAATGGGGCCAATATTTACAGCCAAGCAATGTTTCTTAAAAACTTTTTAAAAAACAAAAGGATAATATGGCTATTGAGAGCATTTGCGGAGCGGGAAGAAAAGTGCGTCTTGTACATGAATTGTACAGTATGCTCCCTGTCTGAGATGCGAGAAATATGATAATACGTAATATTATCAATGTATTACGCCTATATTTTTAGGTATTGGTCAGTTGTGCAGTAAGATGTCACTCAATTGTCGCGTGACGGAATTTTGTTGCGCAGTGTGGTTCGGTGGAGTCCAAGCAGTTTGGCTGCAGAGACCTGGTTGTCGTCGCAGAGGTGGAGTGCTTCATCGATCAGTTCCCCCTCGGCGAAACCGATAAGTGTATGAAAAGGCCCCTCGGTTTTCTCCATGGGGTTGTTCTGTACAGCCAGTTGGCGCAGGGCGTAACGCAGGGTATCACTCAGCTGTCTGAACGTGTCGTCACTGACTGAGCCGGTCTCTTGAGTGGTTGTTTTGGGAGGCCCATTCTCCAGTGCAAGGTCATGGTTGGTTAATTTGTTGCCCCGGGCGAGTAGCGCGGAGCGTTTGATGACATGCTCCAGTTCTCTGACGTTGCCCGGCCAGGCATGTGCGCACAGACGCTCGATGACGCCGGGTTCAAAATCGGACAGTGGTTTGCTCAGTTCACCGGCGACCTGTCTTAAGAAGTGGCGGGCCAGCAGTTCGATATCCTCCTGACGATTGCGTAGCGGCGGAACCTGCAGAGTGACCAGATTGAGGCGATGAAGAAGATCTTCCCGAAAGCGTTTGTCTGTAACCTCCTGGGCCAGATCCCGGTTGGTGGCGGTGATCAGTCGCGCCCGCAGGGGGATGGGGGTGCTGCTGCCGATACGCTCGAAACTCCGCTCCTGTAGAACCCGCAGCAACTTTCCCTGCAGCGGCAGGGGAAGTTCACCAATTTCGTCGAGGAACAGAGTGCCCTCAGCGGCGCTTTCAAAACGCCCGATACGACGTGTTTCGGCGCTGGTAAAGGCCCCTTTTTCATGGCCGAAGAGTTCACTCTCCAGCAGGTTTTCCGGGATGGCGGCGCAGTTGATAGCGACAAATGGGGCCTCAGACTGTCTACTGTGCCGGTGGATGCCCCGCGCCACCAACTCTTTGCCGACGCCGCTCTCGCCGGTGATCAGCACGGTCATGTTGTTGGTGGTCAGCAGTCCCATCAGCTTGAAAAGCTCCTGCATGGGAGCGCTCTGTCCCACGAGTCTGGGCTCAGTTTCCGGTTCTGGCTGCTCAGTGTCGGCTTCAGGGGTGGGCGGCTCGGTGGCGGAGTGTTCGAGCATCTGGTGCAGCAGCTGCCTGACTCGGGTCAGTTCCACCGGTTTGCCCAGGTAGTCAAAGGCATCGAGACGCACCGCCTCCATCGCCGTCTCCATGGCGCCATAGGCGGTCATGATGACAACAGGCAGTTCGCCGATCTCATCACGAATTTGAGCCAGAGTCTCGATGCCGTCCATGCCGGGCATTCTGACATCCATGAAAACCGCGTCGGGATGTTGTTCGCGGATCACCTGCAAGGCCTCTTTCCCATTGCTGGCAATCAGCGCCTCATGTCCCTCCATTTCGAACAGACGGGAGAAGGCGTCGCAGATGGCGCGTTCGTCGTCGGCGATGAGGATCTTGCTCATGCGGTGGTATCCTGAAGTGGCAGGCTGAGGAAAAATCTGGCGCCGCCAAGTTTACTCTTTTCGACGCGAATCTGTCCGCCATGAAGCTCGGCCAACTCGCGGCAGAGCCGCAATCCAAGACCAAACCCTCCGGGTTTGTCGCTGCTGGGTTGATCGAACAGCGTAACCTGCCTCTCTGGCGGAATGCCCGGTCCCGAATCGTCCACTGCAATCCACAAGCTGTGGCTGCCGGTCTCCAAGCCTGTGCTCAGAAAAATCTTACCGCCATCCGGTAACTCATCCTTGGCATTGAGCAGCAGGTTGAGCAATATCTGCCGGAGCATATCCCTGTCGGCGGAGAGTGGGGGGAGAGATCGACCCGGCGTCATCTCCAATTGAATATGCTGGTGTTCGAACTGTAGTCGGGTGAGGTGGATGATTTCCTCGATCAGCAGATTGACATCGATGGTGGTCTTTGTCGGTTTTGCCGGCAGGCGATGCTGCAGGGTGCCGGAGACGATCAATTCCAGTCGTCCAACCTCGTCCAGCAGTGTCTGCAATACACCAAGATCCTCTTTGCCGGAGGTCTCCTTCAATAGCTGCAACTGCATCTTGATGGCGGTCAATGGGTTGCGGATCTCGTGGGCGATGCGGGCGGTCATCTCTCCCAGTGTGGCCATGCGGCTCTGTTCGGCTACCGTCTTTTCGTACTCCTGCAGTCTGCCCGCCATAGTATTCAAGGCGGCTGCAAGATGGCCGATTTCGTCCCGGCGGTGGATGGTTACTGAAGTCTGACGCTGCCCGGCGGCGATCTTCTCAGCCATCTCTGCCAGTTCTCCAATAGGCAGGGTGATGCTGCGGCTGGTGCGGTGACCGACCCAGGCTACCAGCAGCAGCCCGGAGATGACGCCCAGCCCCAGCCACCAGGCCATTCGGTGTGAAGTAGCGCGGATATCCGACAGGTTTGAGAGGGCGGCCACATAGGATATGTTTCTGTTGCCGCGAGTCTCTATGGGCCGCATCACCAGCAGATAGTCCGCACCCTTCAAGTCGACTCTGTGGCGATATTCGGAGTTCAGCAGGTTAGGGTGATCGGCGAGCAATCCAGTGACAATCGTTTGCAGATCGCCTCTCTCTCCCTGGAAGGTCGTAAAGTCGATCATACCATCGCTGCCGATGAGGGATAGATCGGCTCGGATCAGGTGTGATAGCTGCTCCACGATGCCGCTCGTATGCGGAAAATCCCTGCGGGCGAGTGTCTCAGCGGCGTGGAGCAGTTGTTCGTGCAGACGCTTTTCCAGTGTTTCGGAAAAGAGTTGACTGCCCATCCACCAGGCCATGCCTGCACTGAAGAGCAGAGTGACCACATAAGGGATGAAGAGTCGCTTGTAGATGCCGTCGCTAAACATGTAACTCGCTGAACTCACTGCTTTTGTCTCAATACAGCATATCTTAGCTTTTGGTTTTAATGGAGAGTAAAAAAATGTGTCGGGAAAATTTACACTTTTTTTCTTTGTCAGCACAGCAGGGATTAAGTAGATGCTAATGAACTTATTTTTATTTTGATCTCCAGAATTAGCGACAAGTCATTGAATAGTCGCGTTTAAACCAGTGGGTAAAACAAACTTCAAAGGATTTCTTCGTAAAGTAAATAGCTATGCAGGAACAAACTTCCTGTTTTGTGCTGGTTTTGAGATTTCACAGGTGCCGGATAACTTTACAATTGGGAACAAATAGACTTCCTTTGTTTTGAGTGAGTGTCATTAACCAATTGAAATATAAGTATAAATAGTTTATTGGCCTGGAAATTGCTCAGTATAAGGCGACTTTGAAAGAATGTTGTCAGTTTACAAACTGCAATTTCGTTGACCTGGAGGTTTCCATAATGAATCGTGTAATTGGTAATGGCTTTAAGAGCACCGCACTGGCCCTGGCGGGCGCGGCTCTTCTGGTTTGGGGTTCGGCGGCATCAGCGATGCCGATCGATTTTTTGGGTCTGGACGGCACTCCCGATCCGCTGGTTGAAGGTTATCAGTTCTCTGCGGGTGATTTCACTTCATGGGCTGACACATTTGTAACCACCGATTTCGGTGATCCCAATGAGTTCCTGCTTAGCGGTGCTGATACCTATGACATCATGGGTACTGGCCCTGATAAGAGCTTTATCAACATCGATGCTCCTGGTGTGCTTGGCGGTACCAATTTTGACACCACCATCTCTCTGGATGCCATGTTTGACTCTCCGCTTCCAAGTGCCTCCACACTGGTGATGCAGGCGTTGTTGGGCGGTACTGTCGTAGGCTCCGACTCTCTTATCCAGTCCGGAACAGTTTTTGAAGCTATGAGCATCACCTTGGTGGATATTGCATTTGACACCGTTTGGCTGTTCGATGAGGCAGCTGTTGGCGATGCCTTTCGCATCGACAACTTCAATGTGGCTGTTGTCGACAACGGTGGTGGCCAGGTTCCTGAGCCTTCAGCGCTGTTACTGATGCTTGCCGGACTGGCAGGGCTTGGTATGGCAAAACGCCGCGCCAAAGCTTAAACGACAATCAAGGAATTCGGGTTCATAGCCTGTCTGAAACCACGGGGAGAATACGAACCAGCCGTTCGTACGTGGGAAAAGGACGGGCTTTGAGCCGGGATGAATAAACCGGCCTGGATGGCCAAATCAAGTAGTCTCATATAACGGAGGGGAATCCGATGAAGAGATCGATAAAATGGCGTTGGCTGGCGATGCTTGCGCCGTTAGCCATGCTGGCGATGTCCAGCGTGGAGGCGGCGGTAAACGTACGCGTACAGCCAAGTGGTGATAATGTAACGACAGCCTATGCGTTGGCAGGTGAGCAGCGTGTGCTCTTCGGCAAGGTAGAAGGCGCGGCGGCCTATGAGTGCCGCTGGCAGTTCAGTGACGGCACCCCCGCCACTCCCTGGGCTGCTCCGGGCGCTACCCGCTTTATCAATACAACCCACACCTATACTTCTGCAACACCTCACTGGGCGCGGCTTACCTGCCGGGATCCCGGTAACATTGCAGACACCGACTCCGAAACCATCAACATGCTGGTCATAGGTGCAGATAATCTGAACCGCCAGAAGAATGATGCGATCGATGACGGTCTGCGCTATTCCTATAATCGCATTGTGACCAACCCTGCCAGCAGTGTTTACGGCTGCTTCTATGGCAGTGGCCAGTATGGTGCGTCCACCGGAATGGCGCTGCTTGCCTTCGAGAACCACGGCCATAACCTCGACTCCAACGACGAGGATATCTACAAGGCAGTGGTCGAAGAGGGTCTGGCCTGTATCCTGCGGAACTATCCGGCGCACGTCAACATGACCAACCAGGCCTGCGTAGGCGATCCTGAGTTGGGTGATACGGATGCCGACAACGACAACAAGGGGCTTCGCTTCCAGTCCACCAACCAGTACTACACCCCCTTTATGATGATGGCTATCGTCAATGCGGGCAGTCTGGCGACTGGGCAATCCCATGTGGTTACCTACGGCAATGCTGCAGTCAACGGCATGTCGCTCTATGACATCGCTGTCGATACCAAGGACTATCTGGTCTGGTCGCAGGGCGATTCCAACAGCTGTCTCCGCAACGGTTGGCGTTATTGGGAACACTCCGCTGGTCCGGATAACTCCGTCAACCAGTGGCCTGCACTGGCGCTGGCTGAGGCTGCTGCCCGTTGGCAAATCGATGCCAATCCGGTTGCCAAGACCCAGCAGTTGGGCTGGCTAAACTATTCGCAGCACTCATCGGGTGGTTTCTGCTACACCTACTGCGGTGGTCCCAACTATGCTCGTACCGCTGCAGGCGTGATCTCTCACCAGTGGGTGGGTACACCCGTCACGGATGCGCGAGTCCAGAATGCTTTCAACTATCTCGAAAGTCAGTTCTGGAGCAGCGACAACAGGCCCAATTTCTACTCCATGTATGGCTTCTACAAGGCAATGAAGCTCTATGGTATTCCGGATAACAACTTTCGGGGTATCGACTGGGAGCAGGCATACACCGATTGGCTGGTCAACAGCCGTCAGTTCTATGCTGGTGTGAACGGCAGCTATTTCCGTGGTCAGACCAACTGGTGGAATCAGGACTTCGACACCTATGTCGCCCTGGCAATCCTGGCGCCTGAAGTGGCCAGTCTGCCACCGGTTGCACAGGCTGGTCCTGACCAGTCCGTACTGCCTGGTACTGTTGTGAACTTTGATGGTTCCGCTTCGGTGCACACTGATCCGACCAAGGCACTGTTTGTCTACAGATGGGACTTCGATGCCACCGACGGTCTCTGGTGGGAAGCAGGACCTTTCCCCGCAGCGGGTGAAGGTGCGGTTGGCGTAACTGCCAGCAATGTCTATCCCGACACAAGCTCAGCTGAAGACTACACGGTGACCCTGCAGGTGACGGACAATGGTGGTACCCCCGCCAATCCCGATCCGGCCATGACCGACAGCGACACGCTGAATGTTCATGTGGAGACATTCCAGGTACCACCGGTTCCGGTAACCAACGGTCCTTGGGCTACGATTCCTGGTACACCGGTAATCTTTGACGGCTCGGCATCTTTCGATCCGAACCCTGGTGATACCATCACGTCATACGAGTGGGATCTGAACGGTAATGCTGTCTTCAATGAAGTGCCTGACGACGGTACCCCCGTAACAGCGGGTGACTGGTCCGTAGTGACCAAGACCTTCCCGGTACCAACCTCTGGTGTGGCTACATTGAGGGTAACCGATAACCACGGCGCCTCTGCTGCCTCCGATGCCGAGTTCATTGCGATCGGTTTGGCCTATGTGACCAACTATGAGAACTGTTGGGTTACCCGCACGGGTCGTTACACCTACCTCTACGGCATGATCATCACGGTTGAGAATATCGGTGACGCAGAAATCCAGAACCTGGAGATGACGCTGACCGGTGTGCCTGACAACCGCACGATCGCTGCCGGTACGTCGCTCTTAGGTACCCTGGCTCCTGCCGCGCAAGCAGCGACTGCCTGTGATCCCGGTGCCAAGACCGCCGATATTCAGACTATCCTCAACCGTAGGGTTCCCTTCGGTGGAATCTGGGAATGGAAGGCTGAGTTCGACTCAGACGGCACTCACTATGTAATTCCAAACCTGCCGCCTCTGGCGCCGTAAGTCTGGATGAACAGGGGCCAGGGAGGCCCTTCAAGTGAGAAACTACAAACCTGCCCCGGCTGGAGCCGGGGCGGGTTTTTTATTGGCAATGCGGGGGAGATAGGCGCATTATTCTTCTTGTGAAGATGCAAAATATCATAACAATTGGGGCTGCGTTTGTGGCCGTACTGATGCTCCTTGATCTCTTCTCAGAGAATGAGGAATCTACTGACGGTCTGGAGGGTATTCAGCCGGTGCAGTTACAGGAAGATAACACGCCGGGATCTGCCCCCTTCCCAGTTGCAGATGAGCGTCAGGTCATCGAGATGTCGCCACTGGAGGCGGAGTCGCCAGCCCCGGTGGAGAAACCCGATGTTACAGACCAGGAAGAGACATCTCAGCAGGTAATTGACCAGGCAACTGAGCAGGTCAAGGGTAGCGAGTCAAAAGCTGTCTCTTTCGAGGATTACCTGGGCAAGGTGCAGGCTGATGCCGAGATCAAAGAGATTGCCGAAGAAGCTATTCAACGCTACAAAGTTGAGATATCTGAGTTGACAGACCGTTTTTTGCAAAGTGGCGGTTATTACAATGCTGATGGCGAATTGGTCTACCCGGAAGGTCTGCCTGAAGAAACGCTTCATAAGCTGGAACTCATCCAGCAGGAGATGTTCAATATCCGTGAGTCGATGAAAGTTCGACAGGAACACCTACGCGGAATTAAATATTAGCAGGCATTCAATCTGTTTGCCGGGATCTGTTTCTACTCCCTGTAGGGTGCGCTGTGCGCACCATTGCGGCTATCGTCGCTCCGTTTCCGATAGCGTCGCCAAACAAGCCAGGTTATTACCGGCAAACCCAATGGAATCAACAGGCCGGGCCCGAGAAATGAATCCGGCAGAAGGGTGGCGCCGTTACCTGCCAGAACCAGAGAGATCACTCCGTTTGCGATGAGCGTGACCAGAAAAAAGTGCCGCAGTGACATGCCTCCGGCACCGGCGGCGAAGGCGACCGCTTCTGCCAGCACCGGTACCGGTCGGCTGATGGCGAGTATGACCAGCGTTGGTGCCTCGGGCAACTCTCTGTCGGGTCTGGAAAACAGCATGCGCCCGGCCAGCCAGCCGAACATATTTCCCAGCATCAGTCCAAGCCAGCACCAGAGCCAACCGGGGACAATACCGAGGCGGGCGCCGAGCATGGTGCCTACGATGCTCGAAGGAATCGGCAGCAGGATATCACTGGCCAGCAGGCCTGCCCCGGTCAACCCGAAGTAGAACGCGTTGTCATCGGTGGCGGAGAGCCACTGCTCCCCTGGAAGTTCCCCGATCACCACGAAGGGGATGATGGGAATCAGCAGTGCCAGAGTGATGACAAGGATCTGTTGTTTATGAAGTCGCATGGATTTGTGAATGGCTGAAAATTACTTCAGTCTAGCGGATTGGGTTAGAATCTGACAGATGGAAAAATCCTGTAAACAGCATTACAAGGGGAATGGAGTGAGCCAGTCCAAAAATAACATGCAGGGTTTGAGCCCCGCACCGTTGATGCAGTTGTCGACCGCCTATTGGGATTCACAGACTCTGCTTACCGCCAATAGAATGGGGCTGTTCGATCTACTCTCGGATGGTGCGAAAACGCTGGAGGAGATTACCACCGCGCTGGGTACTCAGCTGAGACCGACGCGGCTGTTCCTCAAAGCCTGCGTCGGACTGGATCTCGTTGATGAGCGGGAAAACAACTTTACCAATACGCCCTTGAGTCAAACCTTCCTTGCCTCTGGAAGTCCTGCCTATCTGGGAAATGCACTCCGTTACAGCGATAATCTCTACACTACCTGGGGTAACCTGGAACAGGCGTTGAAAGAGGACAGGCCGCCAATGCCCCCTGAGACCTATACCGGTAATGACAAGGCGCAGACCCGTGACTTTGTCTACGGCATGCATGATCGGGCGTTGGGTATCGGGCAGGTTATGGTCGAATTGGTCGATCTCTCCGGGAGAACCCGCATGATCGATGTGGGCGGTGGACCGGGTACCTATTCGGCGCTGTTTGCGAAAAAAAATCCGGCGCTGCACTCCCGCGTATTGGACTTGCCTGAAGTGGTGACGATAGCGGTCGAGATCGTTGAATCCATGGGAATGTCTGAGCGAGTCAAAATCGAGCCGCTGGATTACATGCAGGATGCTTTTCCAGTGGGTAACGATGTTGTGTTGATCTCTGGTGTTTTTCATCGTGAGAGCGAACAGACCTGCCGTGGCTTCATCCAGAGGGCCTTTGATGCCCTTGAGCCGGGCGGCATGCTGGTAGTGAACGATGTGTTTACCGATGCAGGCGGGAACAGTCCCCTGTTTGCCACTCTGTTCGGCCTCAACATGCTGCTGACAGCAGAGGACGGTGGTGTGCATGCGGATGCCGATGTGGCGGATTGGATGAAGCAGCAGGGTTTTACTAGTATAGAGAAGAGTCCCTTTCCACCACCAATGCCTCATCGGATCGTAACGGGAATCAAACCATGAAGGGAGAGAATATGTCTGGGAGTCAAATCATAATCACGGCAATAGCCTGTATTGCGCTTAGCCTGTTTGCCTTTACCGGCACGGTTTTGGCGGAAGTCAAAACGCCTGATGCGGGGCAGGCCGTGATGCCGCCTCAAATCGGTGAAATGGATGACGGTTTGATGAAAGAGAAACCCCGGGTCGAGGATCTGGGGGGGGGCAAGTACCGTATCGGCAATATTCAGTTGGACAAGAAAGCGGGGCGTTTCAGTCTGTCAGGTAACATGCTCTATTATGAAGAGGGTGGACCGATAGAATATATGGCAGTGATGAAGGGCGGCTTCAAATCCTATGAGAGTGTGCTTGAAATGGATGCCAATGCCTTTGAGTTTAATCTGGCATGTATTCTGATTGGCCTGGATGCCAAAGGTGTCCGACTACCTGAATATCACTTCGATACCAAACCGGTAGAGGGTGACGCTGTGGATATTCGCGTCAGTTGGGAAGAGAAGGGTAAGCGGGTCGAGGTCGACCTGCTCGATCTCGTCAAGTTGCGTGGTGCAGCGCCCAGGGACAATAAAAAGCAGGTATGGAGCTACACTGGTTCCACTTTCATCGAAGGAGACCGCTATTTTGCTCAGATGAACGGTACGCTGATTGGTGTGGTCCATGATCCCGCAAGTATTATCGAGCACCGCTTGGGTCTTGGATTGGAGCAGTGGGGTTTCGTCTTCATCGACGCTGAGCGTGCGCCGCCCATCGGGACGAAACTCGAACTGACGGTGCAACGAATCAATCAATAAGCATCTGGCTCATTGCGGCATGAAATACCCCGATGACAAAGGAGACATAGCGTGAACCCTGAAAAAGTCCTTTTCGGTTTCTTCATTGTTTTGGCCTTGACCCTCAACTTTGGTTTTTTTGTCGGCGAACTGGATAATCCGGATCACCATCATGTGTACGAGCTGTTTGCGGTGATCGTTGTTAACCTGGTTGCCACGGTGCTGAAATTCGGTGACCGGACGCAGATGGGGGCAGTGCTGCTTGCCACCAGCCTGGTGGCGCTGCTGCAGCTTTTTGCCGCCGCCCTGGTCTGGACCGTGGCGGAACAGATTACAACAACCGGACTTACGCCGGTGGTAACCGCCAGCATTGTCTCCCTTTCCGGTGGCGCCATGCTGGCCAATGTGGTCTCTGTTGTGCTGTTGGTGATCGAAACGGTCATGTTGCGACGCTGACGGATAATCCGTCATGCAAAACATCATCTTTCTGATCTTTCGGCGCATGCGGGCGCCGTTGCTGGCCCTGATCCTTACCTATGCCATCGCAGTGCTGGGTCTGGTGCTGATCCCAGGGCAGGATGCAGATGGCAATCTCTGGCGCATGGATTTTTTTCATGCTTTCTACTTTGTCAGCTTTATGGCCAGCACCATCGGTTTTGGGGAGATTCCATTTGAGTTCACCAATGCCCAACGCCTCTGGGTCACCTTCTCCATTTTTTTTACTGTTGTGGTCTGGCTCTACTCTATTGGTACCCTGCTGACGCTGTTTCAGGATCCCACTTTTCAAAGGGCTTTGACTGAACGTCGTTTTACGGCCCAGATTCGGCGGATCCGCGATAGATTCTATTTGATCTGTGGTTATGGTGAGACCGGCAGCGCGCTGATCCAGGCGCTTACCGACCGTGATCAGCATGCTGTGGCAATCGATATACGTCAGGATCGGGTCAATCTGCTTAAACTGGAGAATCTGCGACAGTATGTGCCGGCATTGTGTGCCGATGCCCGCATGCCGATACATCTGATGGAAGCAGGTTTGAAGCATGCGCTCTGCTCCGGGGTGGTTGCCCTGACCGACTCCAACGATGCAAATTTGAAGGTAGCCATCACCGCAAAACTGTTACACCCGGATATAAAAGTGATCTGTCGCGCAGATTCTCACGATATTGAAGCCAACATGGCCTCTTTCGGTACCGACTACATCATCGATCCTTTCGACACCTTTGCTGTTCATCTCGCCACCGCAATACAGGCGCCTTGTCTCAACCTGTTGCAGGAGTGGTTGACGGGCCGGGAAGATAGTGAGCTCAGAGATCCTATCTACCCTCCAAGTGAAGGGTTGTGGGTAATATGCGGATATGGTCGTTTTGGCAAGGCTGTGTATGACCAGTTGCGCAAGGAGGGGCTGGAGCTCGTTATTGTCGAGGCGGAGCCGGAGAAAACCGGACTGCCGAAAGAGCACTGCATCACGGGTCGTGGTACTGAAGCAGAGACCTTGCAGGAGGCCGATATTCAGCGCGCCGTGGGACTGATTGCCGGTACTGATCATGATGCCAACAATCTCTCGATTATCATGACGGCACGTAAGCTCAACCCGGATCTGTTCGTGATTATGCGGCAGAACCGGCAGGACAACGACGCAATCATCGAAGCGCTGCATGCCGATATGGTGATGCATCCCAGTGCCATTGTGGCGAACCGCATCCGTGTATTACTTGGAACCCCAATGCTGCATGAGTTTCTGCAGCTTGTACTGTATCAGGATGATAGGTGGGCCTGCGAACTGGTGAGCCGTATCCTGGCGCTGGTGACCTCTCATGCGCCGGACATATGGGAAGTGGCGTTTTCTGAGGAGACCTCCCACGCCGTCTGCCAGTCAGTCCTGGAGGGGAAGGCGGTAAGTCTTCGGGATGTGGTGACGGATCCTCGGAATCGCTCAAAATTGCTTCAGTGTATCCCTTTGATGATGTTGAGAAATAATGAACGAGTGCTGCTCCCGGAAATGGAAGAAATACTGCATCGGGATGATCGGGTTCTGTTTTGCGGATCACACTCTGCCGGGAATCGGATGGAGTGGACCCTGCAAAACGAACACGCATTGAGCTATATACTGACAGGAGAGGCCCGTCCTCAGGGGCTGTTGTGGCGCTGGTTGAAAAGAAGGGAGAGGGCATGAGTATACTTTTGGAACGATTGCATCGCGATCACACCATATTGGGACGTCTGCTTGATCTATTGAGCAGTCAGCTGGACGCCTTCTTTGCCGGCCGTGAATCGAATTTTGATCTCAAAATCGAACTGTTGGACTTCATTGAGCACTATGCCGAGCAGATTCATCATCCCACTGAAGACCTGATATTTCAGGTTGCAAAGAATAGGTGTTCAGAGGATGCGGAGCTGTTTGAGCGGATTGGTGATCAGCATCGTGATCTGGAGGCATTGACTCGCCGTTTCAGGGAGACCCTGGAGGGGGTGATCCAGGGCGAGGTGATGCCACGGGAAGAGGTGGAAGTCCGCGGGCGTGAGTTTGTTGCCCTTCAGAGGCAACATATCGACCAGGAGGAGCAGGAAATATTCCCGCTGCTTGAGAAGTGTTTAGCCGCAGAGGATTGGGAAAGTCTTTTAGCTGAGGTTCCTCTAGGTGAAGATGAGTTGTTTAGCCGGGAGGATTTTGCACGGTTTCGAGGTCTTATTGATTTTCTTTCAGATCATGGCAATGAGTGATTTTTGCTAATTGGTGTTCGTCAGAAACATCGTTGCCAAATACAATGGACACAGGGGCAGAGAGATCGGAAAGGATTAATTGCTGATAACTTCAATAAATCTGGTTCTCTGCGTTATCGAAAGTAAAGAATTCTGAATATTAGCCGATATGCTTCACGCCTATGAATATCGTGCAATATAAGGTGCCTAAATCCAAATGAGAAGTTGGCCGGGAATTCTGATCTTACTATTGGCGTGGCCGATAAATGCTGTTGCATTGCCGTTTAGCGATGAAATCTACGTAGCAGATGAACATAACTCTGAATGGCATTTCAGCGGTACGAAGGTGAAATGTGAGCTGCGCCATGAGATTCCCGGATTTGGCACCGCTTATTTTCTGCGGCGCGCGGGTCAGACGCTCTCCTTTCATATCGACAGCTTTCAACCGACACCATCCGCTGTCGACGCTGAGCTGCGGGAAGCCTCGCCAGCCTGGGTCTACGATGAACCGGATCTGTTGGTCGAATCTGTAACGCTGAACAAAGGGTTGCGCCCACTCCTGCTTGAGCGCAAGCAGGCAAGCAGAATTTTGGCCTCACTTGATCGAGGCATGCTTTCCAGTATTGATTTTTCCGACTGGGATGATGCGCGCAAAGGTGTGCATCTACAGCTTTCACCTGTCTATTTTCAGACGCCATATCAGGATTTCAGGAAATGCCTGAAGCAACTATCCATAAATGGTTTCGCCGACTATCGACTTACTGAAATCCATTTTCCTCTGGATATTCATGATCTCAATGAAGATTCCCGTATGATCATTAGAAAACTCGCAGAGTTTGTGAAGGCAGACGGAGAGATAAAACGGATAAAGATATCCGGTCATGCGGATGATCAGGGATCGCGAAAATATAATCTGAGACTGTCGGAGCGTCGTTCGCAAAGTGTTTCAGATTTTCTGCTGGCGAATGGAGTTGAGAGCAATTTACTTTTGAAATATCACTATGGTGAATCAAGGCCCAAAGTTCGCGGCCGTACTGAGCGGGCAAGATCTGTAAATAGACGGGCTGATATCGAATTGGACAAATGAGCTCAGGAACGGCTAATCGCAAGTCAGTTTTTTGAACATTCAATATGTCGTGAAGCGATCAGGATATTAATTACTGACTTCTCTTCCAGGTTCAAGTCCCTCCTCATCCGGCCGATAGAATCTATACAGAATCTGTTTTTAGTCTGTTTTTTACTAAATAGTTGTATTGTTGTTGACTACTTAATAAGTAAACACTAATATACTTACATGTAATTCATGTCAATGAGAGGTAATGGACATGTCGATCTTTTCATGTGGAACGTTGCGCGCTTCGGTAGTCGTTTCGATAGGTCTGTTGTTGGTAGGCATGGTATTTGTTTCGCCAACAGTGATTTTTTCAGCTCAACTGGAACTCCCTGTTCTCTTTTTCCACTTCGCAGGGTTTGCAGCAATATTAGCAAGTCCAGTGGTTCTGCTTGTCACACTGCTCCTGTCATTATTTCCGTCTGTGAACAGCAGACTCAATGAGTGCCAGCATTAATCTTTACAATGATCCATTGTGATTGAGTCATGTGATGCCAAGCACCTTTTGGTAATTACTATAGATTGCACTGCCTGCAGGGAAATACTCAAGCAAAGCTTCAATGTAGCGGTCGAACGGGTTCTCCATCGCATTGATTCTGAGTCTTGTAGAGATGTCTAAATCGTAGGTATTGAAGATGATTGGAAAAGGCACTGGAAAGTCTGTGCCGAAAAGAATCTTCTCATGTGTCATTGTTTGCTGTGAGATATGTCTGAGAGACCGGGCTTTAAATGGCGTTAAAATGGCTGACAAATCAGCGTATAGATTATCGTAAACAGTCAGTTTTTCCAGTAGGGTGTAGTAGTCCTGGTCAAAGAAATCAGGGTTCCTTGAAAGGTTTCGCCAGAATCTGAATTTGTAATTTGGCCGTCCTAACCCCATATGCGCGGCGATAACCGTCACACCTGATTTCAAAGGTAGCTCAATCATGTTGAGCCGCTCATAGTCAGGGTCAGACTGAATTGTGTATTCGCAACCTATGTGTATGATCAGTGGGATATCGTTTGATTTAAGCTTTTCGTAGTAGGGAAGAAAACGTTCGTTATTGAGGTCGATGCCCCAGTAGTTCTGTAGAAACTTTGCTCCTTTGCAGCCTCTTTCGACATACTCATCAATGAGATCCAATGCATCCGGACGATCAGGGTTAACCGATAGAAAAGGGATAAAACTATCTGGGTAGTGCACAGCTGCAGCGAGTACATCCTCGGTTGAGGCACAGACTGTTTCGTCGCGGTGAATATCTCTACCTTTGTGATCGACCCGGCTGTCGACGCCAAAAAGACAGGTTTTTTCAAGGTGCTGTGATTCACTGATAGCGCGAGCCATCGACTCCAAATAAACTGAATAGGGATTTGCTTTCAGACGTTTGACTTCGACCCCTAGCTTTTTTGCGAAAAATCGGACGATAAATCGATCAAGTGGGCGATCAAAGCGGACGCTTGGGTTGAGAAGGTGAGTATGGATATCGACGGTTTTCATTATCGGTAAATAATGCGCCGGATGGATATTGTAGTCCAGAAACATAAAGCAACAGGTAACAGGGTTGTACCCCAGAATGGTCCCCTCCCCATCGGGGAGGTAGAACGAAGCAGGAAGCCGGAGCCGAGAGAGGGGGACCAAAAAATCCTGTGCCCTGTTACCTTTCGTTGCCTCTAAGAGTGACTTTCCTCGCCATCCCTGGCGAAACCGCTGAGTTCTATCTTAACCCCGGCCCGGACTTCCTGTCCGGTCGTTCGCCATGCTGCGAAGGTTCACTGGACCTTCGGTCATGGCTCACCCTGTCACCTGTCCCTTTTTCGAGTATCATTGTTCCTTCTCCCAACAAGCAGGAAAAGGCCCGACGATGCTCATTCTCCGTGGTGCACCCGCGCTCTCCGAATCTCGTCTGAAAAAACTGGCTCAGCGGCTGGAAAACAGTCTTGGCAAACCTGTAACGGTTTATGCGGAATACATGCACTTTTCCGAGGTGGATCAGTCACTTGCGGAGGACGACCAGGGGGTTCTCGAACGCGTCCTGCGCTACGGTCCCCATTTGACCGAGCACGATCCGGAAGGGAGTCTGTTACTTGTGGTGCCGCGCCCAGGCACCCTCTCCCCATGGTCGACCAAAGCGACGGACATTGCTCACCATTGCGGCTTGGAACGGATTGCCCGGATCGAGCGCGGTATCGCCTACTATTTGGGGACAGGGGAGAACACCCTTAGCGATAATGAACTCAATACGGTAATGCCTCTACTGCATGACCGTATGACTGAGGTGGTGTTGCTGGAGATGGAGGATGCAGATCGCCTCTTTAGCCATGCAGAGCCCAAACCTTTCATCAGCGTCGATGTAATCGGGGGTGGTTGTCCTGCACTGGAAAAGGCCAACGTGGAACTTGGGTTGGCGCTGTCGGATGATGAGATCGACTATCTGGTGGAAAGTTTTCAGGGGTTGGGACGCAATCCCACCGATGTTGAGCTGATGATGTTTGCCCAAGCCAACTCCGAGCATTGTCGCCACAAGATCTTCAATGCCGACTGGATCATCGACGGCAAACAGCAGGATCTTTCGCTGTTCAAAATGATCCGCAATACCACAGAGAAAGCGCCGGAAGATGTTCTCTCTGCCTACAAGGACAACGCTGCAGTGATCAGCGGCCCAAGGGCCGAGCGCTTCATTCCTGACGCCAAAAGCAATGTTTACGGCTTCGGCGAAGAGGATATTCATATCCTCATGAAGGTGGAGACCCACAACCATCCCACTGCGATCTCGCCGGATCCGGGTGCAGCGACAGGGTCGGGCGGAGAGATTCGCGACGAGGGGGCTACCGGCAAGGGTTCCAAACCCAAGGCCGGACTCTGCGGTTTCTCGGTTTCCAATCTGCGAATCCCTGGTGCCGGACAGCCTTGGGAAACCGATCACGGCAAGCCGGACCGTATCGTCTCCGCTCTGGATATTATGCTGGAAGGCCCCATCGGTGCGGCCTCATTCAATAATGAGTTTGGGCGCCCCAATATCTGCGGCTATTTCCGAACCTACGAGGAGCGGGTGTCGGGGCCGGACGGGGATGAGTTACGGGGCTACCATAAACCGATCATGCTGGCTGGTGGGTTGGGAAATATCCGTGGTGAGCATATTGAAAAGACCACCTTCCCCGATGGCTCCCCACTGGTGGTGCTGGGTGGGCCGGCGATGTTGATCGGCTTGGGTGGTGGCGCCGCTTCATCCATGGCCAGCGGCACTTCAGCGGAAGATCTGGATTTTGCCTCGGTACAACGCTCCAATCCTGAGATGGAGCGCCGTTGCCAGGAAGTGATCGATGCCTGTTGGTCGAGAGGCGGCGAAAATCCCATCCTCTTTATCCACGACGTGGGAGCGGGTGGTCTCTCCAATGCACTGCCGGAACTGGTCCATGATGCCGGACGGGGCGGCAGGTTCGAGTTGCGCACGGTACCCAACGATGATCCCGGCATGTCTCCCATGGAGATCTGGTGTAACGAATCCCAGGAGCGCTACGTGATGGCTGTGGATGTCGACCGCCTCGATGAATTTAGGGCGATCTGTGAGCGGGAGCGCTGTCCTTATGCCGTGGTGGGCGAGGCGATCGATGAGGAGCACCTGACCCTGGGCGATGCTCACTTCGATAACAACCCTATCGATATTCCCATGCCCTTGCTGTTCGGGAAAGCGCCGCGCATGCTGCGGGATGTGCACCATCGCACCTTCCACAAGCCGGAACTCGACTTCAGTGGTGTCGATCTGAAAGAGGCGGCCCTGCGGGTGCTGTCCCTGCCGACAGTCGCAAACAAGACCTTTCTCATCTCCATCGGGGATCGCACGATCACCGGTATGGTGACGCGGGATCAGATGGTGGGTCCCTGGCAGGTGCCGGTTGCCGACTTGGCGGTGACGGCTTCGGGTCTCATGGGGCATACCGGCGAGGCGATGGCCCTGGGCGAGCGAACCCCCATCGCATTGATCGACGCTCCTGCTTCGGGGCGCATGGCCGTCGGCGAGGCGATCACAAATATCGCCGCTGCCTCCATCGATAAAATCAGCGATATCAAACTCTCCGCTAACTGGATGGCCCCTGCCGGTCATGTCGGCGAGGATGCCAAGCTTTATGAGACGGTAAAAGCTGTGGGTATGAAGCTCTGTCCGGCACTGGGCATCGCGGTGCCGGTGGGCAAGGACTCCATGTCGATGAAGACGGTCTGGGATGAGGAGGGAGAGAGGCGTGAGGTTACAGCACCGCTCTCTCTGATTATCACCGCCTTCTCACCGGTAAGCGATGTGCGGCGAACCCTGACGCCCCAGTTGCGCACGGACTTGGGCGATAGCGATCTGATTCTGATTGACTTGGGCAAGGGCATGAACCGTTTGGGGGCATCTGCCTTGGCACAAGTCTATAAGCAGATGGGACATCGTGGCGCGGATCTCAATGATCCCGATGCACTGAAACGCTTCTTTTCACAGATTCAGGAGTTGAACCGGGACGGCCTGCTGTTGGCTTATCATGACCGGTCTGATGGTGGGTTGTTTGCCACCCTGAGTGAAATGGCCTTTGCCGGGCGTTGCGGTATCAGCATTGAGTTGAATGACCTGGGCGATGATAATTTCGCCATCCTCTTCAGCGAGGAGCTGGGGGCCGTGATTCAGGTGCGCCATAGCGACACGGATGATGTCTTGAAACGGCTGCATGATGCCGGGCTGGGACATCATAGCCACGTCATTGGCAGTCTCAACGAATCTGATATTTTTGAGTTCATGCTTAACGGCAAGTCTATTCTGGAGGGGACTCGAAAAGAGTACCAACAGGCCTGGTCTGAAACCACCCGACAGATGCAGGCGCTGCGGGATAATCCAAACTGCGCCCAGGAGGAGTTCGAACGGATTGCTGCGGATGACCCCGGCATGCAGGTGGAGCTATCTTTCGAAATTGATGATGACGTGGCCGCACCCATGATCGCCACCGGGGTTCGCCCGCCAATGGCGATTCTTCGCGAGCAGGGGGTCAATGGTCAGTTGGAGATGGCGGCCTCTTTCCATCGCGCCGGTTTTGAGTGTGTGGATGTACACATGTCCGACGTTATCGAAGGGCGTGTCTCGCTGGAGCAATTCAAGGGGCTGGTGGCCTGTGGCGGTTTCTCATACGGCGACGTGTTGGGTGCAGGCGAGGGCTGGGCCAAATCGATCCTTTTCAACGGACGTGCCAGAGATCAGTTTCAGAGCTTCTTCAACCGGGAGGATGCCTTTTCGTTGGGTGTCTGTAATGGCTGTCAAATGCTCTCCAATCTGCATGAACTGATTCCTGGTGCAGAACATTGGCCCCATTTTGTGCGAAATCGTTCCGAACAGTTCGAGGCCCGTTTTGTTACTGTTGAGGTCGTGGATTCACCTTCCATCATGTTACAGGGCATGAGTGGTTCGCGGCTGCCCATCGCCGTGGCGCATGGTGAGGGCAGGGCAGAGTTTCGTGATGCGGGACATCTGTCAAAGGCAGGTGAACTGATGGCCTTACGCTATGTTGAAAACAGCGGTGAAGCGGCAAGTGCCTACCCGGCAAATCCCAACGGCTCACCGGAGGGCATGACCGGATTGACCACAACCGATGGCAGGGTCACGATCATGATGCCCCACCCTGAGCGGGTAATCCGAACGGTGCAACACTCCTGGCATCCGGATGGTTGGGGTGAAGATGCGCCTTGGTTGCGCCTATTCAGAAATGCTCGCGCCTGGGTAGGATAAACAGGAAATATTTTTTCTATTTATCAGCCAGAACGGAGCGGCGCCTCGCCGCGATTTACCTATCTACGGAGTCATCGCGGCGAGGCGCCGTTCCTACAATTTAACGTCCCGTCTGCTTGTGGTGGGGTAGTTAATCGTTCCGGAAACAACCGGGTATTTAGAGTGTGCTTAACTGCGCCTTGATCGCCCGGTCGAGGTTCTGAATCCAGCCGTTGTAGTTGCTGTGGATCTTTTCGCCATCGTACTTCAGGTTGTCGCTGTTTTTGTACTTGATGCTGTAAGTCTGGGCATCGTACGGAATATCGACCTGCGCCATGTGGGAGCGAAGATGAATGGTGCCTTCAACCAGGCCTGAGCCCTTATCATTCATGTTCCAGCCGAGAGTGGCGCCGGCACGGATGATAGCCTTGCGGACATCGTCCATGGTGACCCCATCCTTGTTGGCGACAACGGATGCGTCCTCAACGTTGTAGACCATTGCCTGATGCGGACATCCCGCCAGGAATAGTGTAACCATACTAACGATCAGAACGCCCAATAATTTCTGCTTCATCACTAACTCTCCTTAAGTTGATAAAGGCTTATACATAACCTGCAGCTGAAAGTTTACTCGCTTATTTCTCATGAGGAAACCTGTCGGGTTCGTTATTCTTTCTGAATAAAACCCGATAGAGTCCTATGGGATACATGCCGTTTGCGATGAGTTTTCCCGCTACCATCAGGACGATACGGGTAATATCAGCCACTGGGCGGAAGTGGCTTGCCCGCGCTTGTTGTGGATAGCGGGACTCGACGGGAACCGTGCTGAACCCAAACCCCTTTTTCGCCGCTTCGATCAGGTATTCGCTCTCAAAAACAAACCCCCGTTCCCTGCTGTGTGAAACAAAAACTGATTGAATCGCATCGGCAGGATAGAGTCGGAGCCCGGATTGACTGTCGTGGATGCGGCAGCCCGCCGCCCAGGATATCCAGAAGTCGGCAAAGTTATTGGCGCGGCGCCGCGCATTGGGGGCCTGTTCACGATTTTGCAGGCGTGCGCCTATGATCAAGTGTTTCGGATTGTCTTCCCAGATTGCATAGAGCTTGGGAATATCTTCCGGTACATGCTGGCCGTCGCCATCAAGGGTAATCACGCATTTGGCGCTCTGTTGGACTGCCTCCTGCATGCCGTCGTGCAGACTGGCCGCCTTACCCATGTTTTCCTGATGCCTGATTAGTGTCAGCGGCAGATCGGCAAGCTGCTCAGCTGTGCCGTCACTGGAGCCGTCATCCACCACGATGAGTTGGGATGTATGCTGCAAGACACGTTTCGCCAGATCACGAATGGTGGCCGCCTCATTATAGGCGGGTATGACCACTGTTACTGGAATCGGCATCCTGTCCCTGACTCAGGCCATTGCGCCGTTGATGGAGATGATCTGCCCTGAGATATAAGCGGCGCTATCAGAAGCAAGGAAAGAGACCAGATCCGCCACCTCTTCAGGTCTGCCCGCACGTTTCATCGGCACCAACCGGTCGATGACTTCCGGTGTAAAGTGCTCTCCGAGCATCGGGGATTCGATAACGCCTGGGGCAACTACATTTACGGTTATGCCACGGGGGGCCAGTTCAATGGCCAGGGACTTGCTGGCGCCGTGCAGTCCTGCTTTGGCGGCGGCGTAGTTGGTCTGCCCCCGGTTCCCCATGATGCCGGCCACGGAAGAGAGTGAGATGATGCGCCCCCAGCGGGTGGACATCATTGGCAGTAGCAGGGGTTGGGTGACGTTGAAAAAACCGTTCAGTGAAACATCGATGACATTCTGCCATTGATTTGCTTCCATGCCTGCCATAGGCATGTCATCGTGGATGCCGGCATTGTTGACCAGAACCTGCACGGGGCCTCCGTGCAACAGGTGTTCGATGGCCTCCTTGCTGCGTTGGCTGTCCCGTACATCAAAGCAAACCGCTTCGGCAAATCCCCCCTGGTTGTTGATCTCTTCAGCCAGTTGCCGTGCCCGCTCCGGTTTGCTGTTGGCGTGGATCAGTACAAACAGGCCATCGGCAGCAAGTTTTCTGCAGATTGTGCCACCGATGGTGCCACTGCCTCCTGTTACCAGTGCTCGTTTCAAGATTCTATCCCTCTGTTCTGATAGATCACCGTGGCCCGTCCTTCCATCAAGGACTCCGAGTCGGCTTCCAAATGGAAACCATAGATGGCGCCACCTCCATCAGCAGCCATCTTGTGAGCGGAAATAACCAGCTCTCCCGACAGATTATGCAGCCATTCCGTTTTGAGTTCGAGATCCCGCAGTGCGGCAAGAAAACCCACGCGGGGCGAGTCGTCATCTGCAAGCAGACTGCCGTGAACCGCCATGGCTTGTGCGGCGTACTCGACGCCGCTGATTGTGGGCAGCCCCTCAGGGTTGCGTAGTGGGTTTGAAGACGCTCTGTGGTTTATTGCAATGCATTGGATGTTGTCGCTATCCCAGTGCTCCACGCTGTCGAGCAGGCACATGCTGCCAGAGTGGGGAAGCCGCTCGCAGATTTGCCGTCTATTCAACATGGTTTGCACTTCAATTGCAGTTGGCAGTCGGGCAGATAATCAAAAGTGAGGGTTTCTTCATCAGTCGGGGAGGCCAACTGCCGCAATAACGGCAGGGCGCGGGCTGCAGGGTTGCCGATGCGCAGTTGTTCCAATTCGGCGTCTGCCATGCGGGAAGCTGGAGCAGAGATAGTGTTAATTTCCAGTGTGCAGTGCAGTTGGGTCTGTCTGCTGGCGGAGGGCGTCACTACCATCGAAGTGGCAAATGGTGCGGAGAGGGGACGGGTTGCATCCAGTGGTGCATCGAATGGCAGATCATAGGCGACCAACAGAAGTGAGCGTGACTCAGCCTGGCATTGAACGGCTGCCGACAAAAGACCCGCAGCGAAACTGGCATCGCTGGCCGCCAGGCTGCTGGTGCTTTCCAGTGAATCGATGGCGATACTCCAATAGCCGGCGGGGGCGTTGTGAACTGAGTTGTGGAATTGGGTAGGTGAGACCATCGGTTGCGGATCTGCCAATGCACAGCAGAGCCGGTCGACGATCTCCGGATCACCAATGGAAGAGGCGAAGATTGATGCCAGTTCCGTCGGGGCAGTCTCTGTAGAGCCCAGTGATTCCTGGGCTGCCTGGATGGCCAGCAGGGTGCTTATACTGCCTCTGCGCTGGGCGGTTGGCGGCAGTATTTTCGGTACATAATCGGGCAGTGGGGTTCGTCGATAGGCAATCTCTTCCGCCAGCACAGGTTTGGTGTTTGCCCAGCCATCCAGCCCAGGGGCTGCAACGGCGGGTGCCTCCAGATAGAAGCTCAACATGAGGTGCGTCCAAAGAGAAGACTGCAGTTACTGCCGCCAAAACCGAAGGAGTTACTCAATACCCGGGTTACAGGCTCTGTTTTAGTAGAGCGCTGTATGTTGAGTCCAAGGGTTGGATCCGGTGATTGAGTATTGAGGGTGCCGGGTATAAAACCCGCTTCAATCGCCAGACAGGCGATGATCGATTCGGTGATCCCCGCCGCACCAAGCGTGTGTCCGGTCCAACCTTTGGTGGAACTGCACGGGGTTGATGACGGGAAGAGCCGATTGATCGAGTTGGCCTCTGCCCGGTCATTGCTGGGTGTTGCGGTACCATGCAGATTGATATAGTCGATCTCGTCAACTGTCAGTTCTGCCCGGTTCAGGGCTTGCTCCATGGCGAGTCTGGCGCCGGCGCCATCCGGTCTCGGGGTGGAGATATGGTAGGCGTCGCTGCTTTCACCATAGCCGAGCAGCGCGACTCCTGAGTGGGTCGTGCTGTTTTTTTCCAGAACCATAAAACCTGCTGCCTCACCGATGGAGATTCCGTCGCGGTTCTGGTCGAAGGGACGGCAGGGCTGCCCGGAGACCAGTTCCAGCGAGTTGAATCCAAAAAGTGTAGTGAGACAAAGCGTGTCGACGCCGCCGACGATGGCGGCATCACAGAGTCCGGTGGAGATGAACCGGTGGGCGTCACAGAAGACCTTGGCACTGGATGAACAAGCGGTGGAGATTGAGAATGCGGGACCTTCCAGTCCCAGTTTCATCCGCACAAACTGGGTTGCCGAGAAGAGATCGTGGCTGCCTTTGAAGTGATATCCGGCAGGCCAGCGTCCACTTTTGCGCAGCTCCAGATAGGCCTGCTCAGTGCTGAGGATACCTGAGGTGCTGGTGCCGAGAAAAAGCCCGATACGGGTTGGGTCAACGCGGGATTTGAGGGACTCGACCGCAGTAAGAAAGCCGTCCTGCTGGAGTGCCATCAGGGCCAGGCGGTTGTTGCGGCACTCGAACTGCCGGTCGTCCTCATCCAATGGCCGGTTTTCCAGATCAGCCACGCGCCCGATCCAGGTGTCGAGAGGGGCATGGCCGAAGTCGTTGGGCTGGAGTCCCCCTTTGCCTTCGAGCAGTGCGCTTTGCAGTGCCTCCCTTCCATCTCCAGCGGCACTGACGGTGGTGTATGCAGTTATCTGGAGTGGGTCCATCAACGATTCAAAAAGCGCCTATTGGCATTGGGCTATGGATGCGTCTCATTATGCACCATCGATACACTGAAAATAAGGCTGAAAACAGCGCCTGTGAGGACCGTGAGACCAATGGCGCTCAGAACGGGCACGCTGGTTGCCGCCAGCAGTCCAAAAACCAGCAGGGTCGACAGATTGCAGATCAGCAGTGAACTCAGAGTGGCGGGAAATGCCGGGTCGGAGGTCGGTGTGTACGCCACGAAGAGCGCATAGTCGAGACCGATTCCCAAGACCAGCAACAGGGCGGCGATGTGGAAGAGGGAGAGCTGCTCTCCCAGAAATGCCAGCAGGGCGGCAGTGGTGAGAACTGCGGTGGCCACCGGAAGTGTTACCCGGACAAGCTGAGACGGATTGCGCAGCGCGAAGAGCAGCACAAACAGGATAACCACACCACCCAAACCTGCGAGGTGCAGGGCTTCGTCCCGGTAACTGCCCACCAGCTCTGAGGTGTCCCGGTGCAGGTTGAGATAGGCGATAGAGATGCCTGCCTGCTGTACCAACTGTTCCAGCGCGGGTTCATCACTCACACCGGTCAGCGGGACAAGCCCCCGCCATTTGCCATCCGGTTTCCGTTGTAGTTGGGCGGAGAGACGCAGACCCAGTGGAGAGGATTCCAGTTGTTCGAAGCTGAGGGGGGTACGCTTGCGAGCCTTGGCCACGTCATCCAGAAAGGGGGTAAAAAGCCCGGCTTTGAAGGGCATGCCCGCTACTGCCTGCGCCAGATCTTTTTGCAGTGAGTTACGATCAGGCAGTAGATTTCGGTTTTCAAGCTGGATGCGGTGGCTCGGCAGCAATCGGGAGGGCAAATCGAATCGACCCAATAGCCCTTTCTTGACGGCATGCTCCAGCAAACTCTCCAACTGCTCACTCTGCTGCAGGACATCTTCGGCGGATGTGCCGGAAATGATCAGCAGACGGCCGGCATCCGCTTCTCCCAATTGCTGTCGCAGCTGCTGGTCCTGTTCCCGTGTCTCAGCTGAAATTGGACTGAGTCGCCTCAGGTCATGCTCCCAGAGTTGTTCGCTGGAGAGGAAAAGCGTGAGGCCGGACAACACCAGTATAGCCAGTGGGATGGCCCACCTGCGGCGGGTGGGCGATTGGGCAGAAAAGAGCCATCTGACAGGTCGTTCAAAGGGATTGGACTGTACACTTTCCGGCGTCAGTGTGGGCAGCAGATATCGGGTCACCAGGGCCGCCGCAAACAGACCAGCCACCGCAAAGGCGCCGAGTTGAGCCAGTCCGCCGAAATCGGTCAGCAGCAAGGCACTGAATCCCAATGTGGTGGTGATCAGTCCGAGTCTGAGGATGGGCCAGATTCTTCGCATGGCTTCCTCTCCGCGTTCGCCATGGCGCAGATGGGTGAAGAGGTGAATCGGGTAGTCCACCGCTACACCGATCAAGGTGATGCCGAAGGCCAGGGTGATGGCGTGCATGCTGTTGAAAGTGAGTAAAACCGTTGTGGTTCCGGCCAGCACTCCGCTGGCAAGTGGCAGTGCCGCCAGCAGCAGCAGCCGCAATGAGCGGAAGGAGAAGAGCAGCAGCAGGGCGACGCTGATAGAGGCGTAGAGTGACATCGACCGCGCTTCCTGACGGATGATGCGGCGCGACTCCACCCCAAAATACGGGGGGCCGGTGATGGTCAGGTTTAGCCTTTCATGGTCGGGCAGGGTGTCGAATGCATGCCTGATACTTTCGATCGCAGCCGCCTGTTGCTCAAGTGCCGTTGCAGGATAGTTACTCTGCAGCATCAACAAAATCTGAGAATTGTCTGGTGAACGCCAGATTCCCCGGGTCTCTACAGCCCCATTGTTTGATGCCCATCGAGTCAATATCTCCCGGGAAGCGGCAGTGGGATCATTGGATAGATAGCGTCTGCCGGGCATACCTACTGGAGAGGTGAGTTCCCGCAGACGTTTCCGCAGGGCGTTGTGCAGGGTTTCATGAGTGATCTCTGTTTTTATCAGCAGATAGCGATAGTCAAAGAGTAGCTGGCGGGTTTTTTCGTCGATCAGGGATTCGCCGTTCAATACCTGTTGGAAATGGCTGGTTTTTGACAGTTTCTGTTTCAGTGCGCGGCTTGTTTCGTCCAGATGCGCCGGTTCCCCGCCTGAGACTGCCAGCAGGAAAAGACGTGATCCTGTCCCCTGGCTGATCTCATCCAGCAGCAGTGCCTGCTGCGGCGTTACCGCACTGGGCAGAAACTGACCCATATCGTTTTCGAGGGGGGGGGCAGTGACAATGATCCAGACCGAAGCGATCACCAGCAGCAGCCAGATCAGGCCGTTTTTTTTCGCCGCTGGATTCACTTTGGTGTGTTTCCCGTTTCATCCCAGAAATCGTAGAAATTGAACCAGTTGTAGGGAGCCTGCCGGGTGTGGTGTTCCAACCGGTTTGCGTAACGCTGTGTCCATTCGGTGATCTGTTGCCAACGCTGCTCCCGGTCGAGATGAAAGCCTTCCGTGAGCAGTTCGAAGTGGATTGTATAGTCCCGGCCGCCTTGGTGGATGCCGAAAAACAGCACCACAGGAATCTTCAGCAGTCCGGCAATCAGCATGGGTCCGGCGGGAAAACGGCATGTCTGATCGAAAAAACGGACCTTGACCTGTTTGTCGTCCAGGGCGATACGGTCGCCGAGGATACCGACGATCTCGCCCCGCTCGACTGCCTCCTGAACCTGAAACAGACTGTCCGGCCTGCCGATAGGGATGATCATGTCAGCGATCTCCGGGTTCAGTGTCTGTATGACCTGAGTGATCTTCTCTGCATTCTCTTCATACATCAGCGCCTTCACTGAAATATCCGGATGAGTCGCCGCCAGACTGCGCAGCAGTTCGAAGCTGCCCAGATGGGAACCCAGCAGCATGCAGCCCCGGCCATCTTTCAACTGTTCCAGAAGCAGGGTCTCACCTCTAATATCGATGTTGAAATAGTCCTGCCTGCCGGAGAGCAGATAGATCCGGTCGAGGATGGTGGCGGCAAAGGTGTGGTAGTGACGGAAGATGTGACGCATACCGATCGGTTGTGGCAACACCCGTTTAAGATAATTCCGCGAAGCGTTACGCGCCTTACGGGAGAAGAGAACGAAGTAGAGCGTGATGGGGTAGAGCAACAGGCGGCCCGCCGGGCGCCCAAGGAGCAGGGTGATGCGCGTGATCAAACGGAGCAGAAACAGGCTGCCGCGTTCGGATTGTTTCAGCCACTGGCGACTCATGAAAAGTGATCCGGGCAGTTCAGTATGCCGTGAGCGAGGGTGTCACCCGCAGCCAGAACACGAAACTCGCACTCCTGTTTCAACAGGATGATCTCAATATCGAAAGGGGTTTCAGCCCGCAAGGGGGCGATGAATTTTGTACGGCTGATACCGGTGACTTCCAGACCCTTTTCCCTGGCTTTCTGCAACACAAAATCCAGAATTACCACGCCGGGAACCAGGGGGTTACCCGGGAAGTGGCCGGCCAGGGCAGGGTGGTTTGCGGGGATGATCATTGCTTTGCCCCGCACTGTTTGAACAGGGCCACCAATGCACTCTGAGGGAGTTTGCCGGTTGCGCTTCTTGGCAATCGGTCGACTTTAAACAGCGGGCGGGGCAGGAACGCCGGGTCAAGCTGTTCACGCAACGCCAGGGCAATCTCCTGCTCGTCCAAACTATTTGAGACAACAAAAGCGGTGAGCCGGGGAACCGAAGCCGATCTCTGGCCGGGAAGGAAAAAGACGCCATCCTCTACGCCATCGAGAGATTGAAGCCGCAGGTTGAGATCCTCAAGGGAAGCACGTTTGCCTGCGATTTTTACCATATCGCTATCCCGGCCAAGCAGGATGAATTGGTGTTCCGACGTTTTTTTCAGCCGGTCGCTGAGCAGTATCGATTGCGGGAGATGGGCGGCTGTTACCCGCCACGCTTTCGGTTCCTGGTTCAGGGTTATGCCTGGTAACAGTGACCAGTCCGATTCCAGCGCTGGCCGGCGGGTGGCGATTGCGCCGGTTTCAGTGGAACCGTAGATTTCGAGTACCTGGGTATCGAACAGTTTCTCAGCCCGGGCTGCCAATGTTGGAGAGAGGGTTGATGTGGCCGACAGAAAGAAGGCGGTTTGCGGTAACTTGATCCCTTCCTCAACACAGTTACGCAGATGGAGTGGGGTGGTGACGAGGATGCGTGGTGCGGGCAGTTTTTCCAGCGATGCAGCTATGTCAGCGGCAAAGAGGGGCTGTTCGGATGAGACTGACAGTCCCCATCTCAGCGGCAGCAGGATGGATGCCTCCAGCCCGAACATATGCTGCGGCGGCACGGTGGCGAGTACGGCCGCCTGGGTCAGATTGTCGAGTCCCAGCCGGACACCAGTCAGCCTGGCACCTTCCCAGAGGGTGCCCCAGCTTTTTTGGTGGGGCGTGGCTTTGCCGGTGCTGCCGGAAGTGAAGAGTTCGAAAAGCGGTTTGGCTGAGGGTACCTCGGGTATCGTTTGTTCAATCGGGTCACTAGAGATGGGATCGACGTAGCGGTGAATCTCTATGTCACCCTGCCGTGTATCTGTGTCGGTCAGGCAATAGATCGATTCGTAACGCTGCTGCAGGCGTTTGAGATCTTCATTTGCCCGTCCTGGGGGCAGCACGATTTTCTGTCCCTTCAGAATGCCGGCAATCAGACCAACGAGAAATCGGTAGCGGTTTTCGCAGAGGTTGATCAGGCAGGATCGATCCGGCAGCTGCCCGTCAAGGGTTCTTGCATCCATCAGCAGTCGAGACAGGCTGCGGGGTTCATTGTTACACCAGGCGACGATTCTTTCCGGATCGGCTGAAATTGTCAGAGGCAGGTGGTTCAATCTCGCACTATCCGTTGCAGGTTTCTCTCCCGTAGTACGCGTCTGACCGCGTTGAGAGAGGGTGGTCGGCGGAAATAGATGACCCGGAAGACCAGATAATCCAGCAGGAATAGTACCAGGATCAAGAGGTAGTTGATGAAATTGGTGAAGAGGGACCAGATTTCAATGGTCGCGAACAGCGCCAGTAGTACGGACTCGATGAGAATAGCTGCAAAGAAGAGTGTCCAGACCCAGGTAAGTACATGTGTGTAGCGGCGATGAGGCAGATCATTGTCGCCCATTCTGCGGGCGATGCGGGTAATGAGGGGTTCCTGTCCGGGTAACAGGGTCCGGCCAAAAAGATAGAACAGTAGACTGGAGATTAGAACCGGCGGCAGATAGAGGGCGGTTTCGACCTTCATCAGCAGACAGATGACTGCCAGTGCTGCAACGAATGGTGGGAACAGGTCGGTCAGTTTGCGTTTCGACGAATTCAATATAAGAAGAGAGTGTGCCACTGCAATTGCCAACAGTATCCAGACGGCCAGTTGCAGAAAACCATTGATGATAGCGAGGTGTAGCGTTATTGGATAACTGAGGGTCATCACCATGACGAGTGGCCGCAGGCCCCGGACATGGGAGGTGCCGACGCTCACGTCGTGCGGCAGGATTCGATGTGTTTGCTCAGGGAGCTGAGTGAGGTGAAGATGTTGGCGTTATTCTCGTCATTGGAGCGGAGTTGAAAGCCGTATTTTTTCGAGATCGACATGGCGAGTTCAAGCGCATCGATAGAGTCCAGCCCGAGTCCTTCGTTGAACAGGGGGGCCTGAGGGTCGATGGATGAAGGGTCGACCCTCAGGTTGAGGGTATCGATAATCAGCGCGGCGACTTCGTTTTCCAGCATTTCGGGTATGGCTCAATAGCAAAAAAGTAACGGGATGAGTGACATCCCCCATTGAATGGGCGGATATTCTCTTTTCTGGGGTGGTGACTGTCAACAAAAGATCAGCTGATCCGTTCCAGGCTTTTTCTGTTTTGGGTCAATCTGGACCAGAATTTCCCCACCTGGTACCAATGCAGATAGAAGGCCTCCATCAGACATAAAAAAATGAGTGAGGGTCTGAATACCAGCTTCTCCTCCGCCGCGCAGAGCTGGTGTGACAGCCCCAGATCATTGGCCATGGCTGCGCATCTGGCCAGATGGAAACGGCTTGTGATGAAAACGGGAACCCGCTGGCTTTGATCTATCAGGTCGCGGGCATGTTTCAGATTTTCCAGGGTATTTCGTGAGCGCATCTCCATTTGGATATCATTGCTGCTGACTCCTTCAGACTCCAGCCACTCGTGTCCACGTTCTGCTTCGCTGAAGCGGTTACGGCTTGTGATACCGCCCAGGATCATTATCGGCCTGGGTGGCGCCTGCCTGTACAGGTTCAATGCCCGCTGCAGCCGCGTAATAAAACGCGCAGAGACGGCATCTTGCTCAAGGTGCGCACCCAGCACGATCAGCAGTGCTTTGTCGGGAGCGGTCGAGGGCGTCTTTCTTGCGGTCAGACAGACTGTGCGGAGTGATGGTATCAGGCTCAATCCCAACGATAGCAGGACAATCAGCGATGAGAGAAAGAAGGTTGTCAGCCCATCCCAACCCATCATCTTCATTCTGAAAATTAATCCTGACGGCATGTTGGTCTCTCTATGGTTTGTTGCAGGCTACAGTCTGTCGATAATGAAAATCATTATATTCTTAAATTAACAACCTATTGATTTTATAGGGAAAATTGTGGTTTTCCCTTGTGATTGCTATAGTTTCCCTAGTTCCAGTAAATAATAAGCAGTATTCGGGGTTTTTCATTTAATACCATCCCATTTAATTGGGTTTTCCTAAGTAGGAAATAGAAACCAAAGGGGGTTCCTAATGGGTAGAAATACCTTTGTGCTCACAGCACTCACTGTCGTGGCGGCTGTGGGTTGTACCACCCAGCAGCCTGCTGAAGACACTGCGAAAGCCAAAGACACAGCGGAAGCCAAGGGGCAGGCCGCGATGGCACACGAGACCGCAGCGCCCAGCGCAATGAAGCGTTATGCGGGACCATTGGTTGCCGCAGATCCCAACAAACCGAAGAACGATTACAACATCACCATCAACTACGAGCTGGGCATGCACTGTACCGGCTTCGATTTTACCTACTGTTGCGTGTTGCCGCCATACAACTCGATTCAGTCGCAGGTTATCAAGACGGCAACCGGCAGAAAGAAATACCCGGAGATGCTGGAAGCGGATGAAAAAGATCCGACGGTTGTTGTTGACGGCAAAAAACGCTTCAAACTCAACTATGGCCACATCGACAACAACTTCTCTGAAGGCAACAAGCTGAAGTATTGGGACGTTCCCTATGACGTCAATGAGGATGGCAGGTACGGTCCCAACGAGAATGTTGCCAACGCCTACTGGCCCCATCTTTATGTCTATAAGGATCTGAAAGGGACCAATCCCAAGGGAACCAGTAAAGACAGTGAAAAGCTGCGTGTCGGTCTGCAAGTGCCTGTGCCGAAGGACAATGGCCCTGCCGGTGCGGCAGCGCCCAGCCCGATGCAGGGTGGACATCTTCACTATACGGGAGAGGTAGGCACCATCGTCTATACTAAATCTCCCGTGTTGGAGAATGTGCCGATCATGCTGACTCATCCGGGCATATGGGATGCACTGGGGCTGGCTCTGACACCGTTCACTGACAGTGTGGCCGCCAAAGACCCGCTGACCCTGGTGGAGTCTGATATTCAGCCATTCCAGGAAGCCTGGGTAAGTATGGTTGATGCCGATACCGGTAAACCTGTTCTGGATAGCCACAGCGGCAAGCCGATCACCTTCGTGGGTACCAACCCGGTTGATGTTCCCAACTGCTCCAACTGCCACTCGAATGAGACCGGCAATGGTGACAAGTACACCCTCTACAAGCAGGAGAGGGCCTTCTGGAAGGCACTGGGCGCATCTGACTGGATTGCCAACCTGAAGGCGACATCTGTCTCCATTCTGGAGATGCATGACGACAACAACGGCACCGATTTCATGAAGGACTACAAGCCGGGCAGTCGCGCCACCATGAACCGTCTCGGTCGCGATCCGGTACTCTGTCAGAAGTGTCATGCTGATAACGTCATCGGTGTACTTCAATCCAAGTCGTTCAAAGATCCCAAGACCGGTAAAGAGAAGGTGATCATGCCTCTGACTCAGGCGATTCATGGGGTTCATCTGAAAGCCACGCCAATGCCTGACTCCCAGGGTCGTACCGGTGCGTGTCAGGGCTGTCACCCAGTTCATCGTCAGGACGGCAGCATGGAAGGTTATCCGATCACCCAGGACGGTAAGAACGCCTATGCGGATACCGATAACCGTGACGCTGCCGGCGGCTGTTTCGTCGGTCGTGACGTTCACTCCAATCCCGGCAAGGATACCGACGGTGTAGAGACACCTGAACATCTGAATGCGATCGGAGAATGGCTGCAGGAGAATGTCTCCCAGATCGGGAATGGCGGGAACGGCAAGGGCCTCTGGTGCACCAACTGTCACACTCAGCTCTCCCGTGAGTTGTATCAGCGTGATGCACTGACCAATGCGTTCAAGCAGGAAGGCAATACGCTGCGTAACAAGTCGCTGTCTGAGATCGCCAAGGGTATTGGTGTCAGCATGAAAGAGCTGGAAGAGATGATGGATCCGAAAGTCATCCTCGACGGCAAAGGTCATGACACCCCCGGCAAATCCCGCATCCTGGAAACCTGGTCGCAGAAGCGTCTGGTTCCTGACATCGCGGTGATTGCCCTGAAGGGCGATGGCCCGATGATCAACAAGGACGAAGACGGTGACATCAGCGTGGTTCCGCTCTCCGCAAATCCGACCATTGATATCGCCTCTCTGAAGCTGCCTGAAGGCGCAACCGGTGCTATCGCAGTGCCTTATGATGCTGCAACCCACGGCCGTGACTATTGGCTGGCTCCTGGCGTTCCCCACTGTGCGAACTGCCACGCGGCACCTTACGTCGAAGGTCAGGGTGGCGTTGCCTTTCCTATCACCCAGCCGGGTAAGTACGCCAACGTGCGTTACTCCAAGGGTCATGCGGGTCTGGCTTGCCAGGCATGTCATCAGTCTATCCACGGTCTCTATCCGGTGACACCGCGTACCGATCTGACAACCTACCGTCAGGCGCCGCAGTACAACCCGGATGGTTCCCACGGTCCTTTCAAGTGTGCCGCCTGTCATGAAGTCAACGATGAAGGTGTTCCCTTCCTCGCCAATGATGAAGAGGACTACAACTGGAACGGCAAGGGCATCATGAATGACTACGATGCGTCTGTTTCCTGGATGCACGCCAATGCCCTGGATCAGGGTGGCAAAATCCCGGATGAAGACGAAGAGTGATAGCCATCACTTGATCTGCCGCGACTGGGATGTCCGGCGGGATTGACCCTAACAGGAAAAATCAAATCCAAAGAGATTGAAAAGAGTGGGTACCAACCCGCCAAGTGTAAAAAAACCTTTTACCATCAGGAAATGATCTATGAAGCCGCTGTCTGTTCTTAAGCGCAGTTTGATACTAGCTGCCATCATCACTGCGCCGCAAAGTCATGCAATCGCAGAGTCCCAGATCCTGGCAACTGCTGGTGAAATGAGCGTTACTGCCGATGATATCAAGTCAGCCATGGCCAGCTCTCCGTTTGCAACCCAGTTCCCGTCAATGGATCGGGAAGACCAGGCGTTACTTCGCGGTTCGTTGTTGCAGCGATTGGTCGCCTCAAAACTGCTCTACCAGGAGGCGAAACGGCTTGAGTTGGATAGAACCGAGGCATTTCAACAGGACGTTGAGGCGTTTCGCCTTGGTCTGCTCTACAGGCACTTTATGGATAAGCTGCGTGAAGGTATCAGTGTGCCGGAGGATGTGACTACAAGTATCCAGCAACAGTATCCGAATGATACAGATGGCGCAGCTGCTGCAAGGGCTGCCTACCTGTCTGATCGCTATCGCGCCATGCGTTATCTCACCATCAAGAACCTGCGCAATAAATATAACGTCAAGGTCTATGAGTCACGGATTCAGCCTCATCAGATGAGCGATGATACGGTATTGCTTGAGGGTGACGGGATTCGCATCACCTATAAGCATGCAGTGGGTAATCAGGTCAATCCACCACAGAACAAGACCTGGCTCATGGAGCGACTCTACAAACGTGCTGAGTTGTTGGTGATTGCCAAGGCGGCGAACGACGAAGGTGTTGATCTGAGTGACAGACTCAACAGTTACCGTGATGAGCGCCTTCCGGCAATGATGATTGAACAGAAACAGAGAGAGTGGATCTCAGGAAAGGATACCCTGAAAAAATACTATGCTGCCCACCCTGAATTCAGCCGCACTCTGGAGCGTTGGCACATTGGCCAGATCGTACTTTCAAGCCATGAAGATGCAGAAGCTGTAAGCCTACGCATCAAAGCGGGTGAGAGCCTGTTTCTCCTTGCCGGTGAATTGAGCATTGATCCTTACGGCAAACGCATGCGAGGCGACATGGGTTGGGTCAAAGAGGGGGCAGGTCACCCTGACATCGAGAAGGCCGTCAGCGCTCTTGAAGATAATCAGCTAAGTGAGATTGTACAGACCCCTGCAGGGTTTCACCTTGTGATGATCCTTGAGCGCAGTCCCAGCCTCAAGCGTACATTTGCGAGTATGCGTGACAAGGTTGCACAGAGCCTGATTTCAGAAAAGTCTGCTGAATATTTCAATGAACTCAGTGAACGCTACAAGGTGGTGTGGAATCTGATTGGAGAGAATCAAGTGCAGACTGAGAAATATTAGTCCATGAATAGACAGAAATGGGTCTCCCTACTGGGGGCGGTATTGATTGCTGCTGCCTTCGACAGTTTTGCCGGGTCAGGTTCGGCGACGGGCAGTGGAGCGGAGTCAAAGGAAAAGCAGGCTCCCAGCCTGCCCGATTACAGTTATAAAGGGCTGGACGGAGAAATGCACTCATTGACCGAATGGAATGGGAAGGTTGTTATGCTCAATTTCTGGGCCAGTTGGTGTGCGCCCTGTCTGAATGAAATCAAGGAGTTTGTTCGCTACCAGGAACAGTATGGACAGCAAGGTTTGCAGATTATCGGCCTGGGTCTGGATAAGGCACGTAAGCTGAAGAATGTTGCACGCACTCTTGGAATCAACTATCCAGTGCTGGTGGCGGAACCTAACAGTAACCGCAAACTGCTTGCCAAGTGGGGTAACTCCAGCGGTTTGATTCCCTACACGGTTTTCTTCGACAAATCCGGAAAACTGTCTGGAGCACACAAGGGGGTCATTGATGACCAGACCTTTGAACAGAAGATCCTGCCTCTGCTGGAAGACCCCGAATAGCTGCTGGGGTTGTAGGCCTGATCAAGCGTAGCGGATCAGACACGCGCTGCCAGCCATGGAGAGCGAAGCGAAGGCTGGTAGTCCCCGGTAGCCGCGAGGCCGCACTGCTTACCCGGCGTGCCTTGCGCCAGAGGGGAAGCAAAGTAGGCATCCGAGCG
>JAESPE010000003.1 GCA_016756835.1 gamma proteobacterium endosymbiont of Lamellibrachia anaximandri
CTCGGATGCCTACTTTGCTTCCCCTCTGGCGCAAGGCACGCCGGGTAAGCAGTGCGGCCTCGCGGCTACCGGGGACTACCAGCCTTCGCTTCGCTCTCCATGGCTGGCAGCGAATGAAAAAGCGCGAATTTACCCGACTGCTTGCGGCAGCAGTTATTCTGACAGTACTTGCATCGAGTGCTCAAGGTGATTGGAAAAGTATCTTTAAGCAGTTCGTCGAGAGCGACAATATTGAAACTGCTACGCAATCGGTGCTGAGCAACAGTGACATGGTGTCCGGATTGAAAGAGGCGCTTGCCAATGGCGTCGAGACCGCGATCAATCGATTGGGTAAGACGGATGGGTTTTTAGCTGACGAACTGGTGCGCATTGCCATGCCTGATTCTTTAAAGACGATTGAATCGATTGCCCGTAAGACAGGGCAGGGGCACTATGTCGACGAGTTTGTCACAACCCTGAATCGGGCAGCAGAACAGGCTGTGCCGGAGGCGTCGGCAATTCTGGGTGATTCCATTCGTGAGTTGAGCGTCGCTGATGCCAAATCCATTTTGAATGGATCAGACGATGCCGCAACGCAATATTTTCGCAAGAGCAGTGAAGCGCAATTGGAGGAGAAATTTCGTCCAATTGTAGAACGGGCCACGAATAGCGCTGGTGTCACTTCGGCCTATAAATCGCTGTTGGGCCAGGCGGGCGGAATGTTCGGTGGTTTTTTCAATACCGACTCGCTTGATCTTGACCGGTATGTCACCGACCGGACCATGGACGGCCTGTTCAAATATATCGCCATACAGGAGAAACAGATCCGGGAAAACCCAGCAGCCAGAACCACTGATCTGCTGAAAAAAGTGTTTTCCGAATAAAATTATTGGAATCACTGATTCATTGCTTGTAGGAGTCCCGCTTCGGCGCAAATCGGCGTTATGACGCTGTCCCGCACCTCATCGTCGCGAGGCGCGGCTCCTACAGGAAAAGCGGGTTTCCGCTTTGGATCAGAATCCATGCTATGTTGAACTCATGGAAAACCTCACCCGCTATCGAAAGCACTCAGATCAAGCCGTCACAGCGGTTCAACTGGACTTGGATACCATCGGCTTCGTCTACCAAAAGTGGGGTGCCGAACAGCGCTGCAAACAGGGCGACTGGCTGGTGGACAACAATGGTGATACCTACACCATCGACACCGCTGTATTTGCCCGCACCTACAGAAAGGTGGCGCCAGGGCGCTTCGTAAAAACCACCGCAGTGTGGGCGCAGCAGGCAGATCATGATGGCAGCATCAAAACCATTGAGGGTGAATCCCACTATAGCACCGGGGATTATCTCGTCTTTAATAATGAAGACGGCACCGATGGTTATTGCATGTCGGCTGACAGCTTTCATGCAATGTATGAGATGGATTCTCCCGCCTGAGTTTCTTCAGAGCGTTTTGAGAGCGTTGTTCTCAAATGCTCTAGATTCTTGTCACAGTGCATTCTCATGATTTACTGCCCAAACTGCGGCTTCTACCCGGGTTTTCAAACCGAGTTTCTTTAACAGATTTTTAACATGAACCTTGACGGTGGCCTCGGCAATGTTGAGCTTACGCGCGATTATTTTGTTGCTTTCACCGTTACGTACGTGAAGCAGGATCTCTCGTTCACGCTCAGTCAGCTTGCTTACACTTTGCTGCAGTTTGTTCTGCCCTTCGGCTTGCATTGCACGAGCCAGGCATTCGGCGATGTTCGGTGACATGATGATCCGCCCCTCCGCCACTTCCCGAAACTTGACCAGGAGCTCTGCCGGGTCCATGTCTTTGAGCAGATAACCATCGGCACCGCTGCGCAGCGCAGTGACCACATCCTCTTCCGCATCGGATACAGTAAGGATGACCACCCGTGTTTCAAGATCCAACTGTTTTAGTGCAACCAGGGTTTCCAGCCCGTTTATTCCAGGCATGTTGAGATCCAGTAGTACCAAGTCAGGGTTGAGTTTCTCTACCAGAGCGAGTCCTTCGGTACCGTCATCCGCTTCACCGACAATCGTGATGTCAGGGCTGAGATCAGCAAGCTGTTGCAGACCTTTGCGTAATAACGGATGGTCGTCGATCACTACAACCCGTTGAATTTTCGGCTCACTCATGATGCTGCTTGCTCCTGAATTGTCTTCAGATTTGGCTTTGTGCCACCGGGTTTGAATTTGAGCAAGACACAGGTCCCACCTTCCAGACGGTTTTCAATCTGTAGTTCGCCATTAAGGGAGTTGGCGCGTTCGTGCATAATTGCCAGACCATAATGGTGTGTGCGTGCGGTTTTTTCCTGTATGCCCATGCCATTGTCTTCGATGCGGACCTGTACTTGGCTATTCTTCAATGGTTGGATAGTCACCGTTGCTTGAGTTGCCTGGGCATGGTGTACCAGGTTGGCCAGAGATTCCCGTACGATCTGTAAGAGATGGATCTCTTCATTGACACTGAGGGGTAGTGTTAATTGATTATCCAACTGGATCTCGACCTCGCTCCGTGCTTTGAACTCGGAGATGGTTTCAGACAACGCAGATGCCAGGCCGCGGCCATTCATCTGTAAGCGGAAGGTGGTCAGTAACTCGCGTAGTTGACGATAGGCTGCATCCAGACCATCTTTCAGCTCATTCTGAACCTCGTCAATTTGTTGCTCGTCGGCCCCGGATTCTCGCAATATGGTCAAGCGTGTAACCTGGATCTTGAGGTAAGAGAGAGACTGGGCCAGTGAGTCATGGAGGTCCCGTGCGATTGCACTGCGTTCGTCAAGCAGTGCCAGGCGGCGGTGTTGGGTAACCCGGCGGGTAACACCGATAGAGATGCCGATATGTTTACTCAGAGTTTCCAATAGCCTGATTTGCCAAGGCTGTAAAGAGTCCTCTTTCGGTTGTACCACCAGAAGGACGCCGTAATGATTTTCCTGATCGCGTACCGGAATCGATAGTACTTTACCGGGGCCACCATGTTCGGTGCTGTTGATCTGCCGGGTCTTACCATCTCCCAAGCAGATGTCACATGCCTGATTTTTGCACATGGGAGGAGTTGTACCGCTGCCGGCAAGCGCATGAACCTTATTTTTCTCCTCATCGATAAGACAAAGCGTGATGCCTTCACACTCAATCACACCACCGATCTCCTCCAACAGTTCCAGGTAGGTGGTTTCTGAAACCGCCGCTTTTGTCAGGCGTTGAGAAGCATCATAAAGCAGTTCCAATGAGCGGTTACGGCGGGTTAGCTCTTCGGTTTTTTCCATAACCCGTCTCTCCAGATGACCATACATCTTGGAGATCTCTTCGGTCATGGTATTGAAAGCCTGTCCCAGCCGTCCCAACTCATCGGATCCGGTATGTCCCACTCTAACGTTGAAATCACCTTGCCCCGCACGTTCTGCGGATTTTAGCAGGTCGTGTAGTGGACTGAGTACGTCCGTATGCAGGAGATAAAGCGTGATGGCAGCGACCAGCAGGATCAGCATCAGGCTGATGCTATGCATCAGTCCAAGTAGATGGATGCTTGACTCGGCATCTTCTTCGAGTAGTCGTACCATTCGATCGATATCGACGACGAAACTGTCTACTGTGGAACGGTAGACATGAGAGGTCTGCTGGAGGCTGATCTTTGAAGCAGGTTGATTAATCTGGTGAACATACTCCTTAATCAAAGGACGTACAGTTTGTGCCCAGTCTTTTTTGATCTGAATGTACGACTGTTGAAGTGATGCGCGATGGGTGCCTGACACCACCTCTGTCAGCTTTGGGCTGTTGAGTCGCTGCTCAAACCCTTGTACCAGCGATGAGATCTCATCGGTCAGGTGAGCCCCGGACTTGTGATTGGCTTCCAGTGTGGCCACCAAGCGATAGGACTGCATACGCAGGCTGCCCGCCATATTCACTGCTCCAGCCTCACCATGGGTTGCACGAGCAACATACACCGTGCCTGCCATAGCGGCTACCGCAAGTACAGTGATAACGCCCATTGCCGAGCCGGCACGCAGCAGGAGAGAGCCGTTCAAAAAACTGAACATGGGTGACCTCGTTGATGGTGATATGCGGCCAGCAGGAAATTCTCTGTCTGGATAACGCCTTATGTCACACTTTAATCTGATTCACTATGAAAATCCTGATTGTTGAGTAGGAGCGATCCCTCGCGATTCCTTCTAGGTGATTGTGCATAACTCGCAAACTTTATGGTGTTAATCCTTCTGCGCTACCACCACATTCACCAAATCATCAATCCTCTCCAAAATACAAAAAATAGACTTATTCAACAAACTGTTATTGGGAGTAGGGGAGCTACCACTAAAGTATTAGTGGCGTGATAACGACTGACTGCCGCTTGATCCTGATCAATAGCATGCTGGCTTTAGTTGCCGTATTTTTGCCCCACGGAAACCGTAATACGAGGAGCGAATATGGCCAGCAACAGACGAATGCAACTCTCTGTTCTCACCATGAATACTTTTGCATTCACCGCCTGCTTTGCAGTGTGGGTGATGTTTTCCATTATCGGGATCCCGATCAAAGAGCTGCTGGCGCTGAATGAGACCCAATTCGGTATCCTGATTGCCACGCCAATTCTTACGGGTTCGGTGATGCGTCTGCCGGTGGGGATCTGGACCGACAGATATGGCGGCCGAATCGTCTATTTCATTCTGATGCTATGTACCATCCTGCCCCTCTATCTGATTGGTGAGGCGACCCAATATTGGCAGTTCCTGTTGCTGGGGCTGTTCGTTGGTATTGCCGGTGCCTCCTTCTCGGTGGGTATCGCCTACACTGCCCGCTGGTTCAGTAAAGAGAAACAGGGTTTTGCGATGGGCATCTTTGGTGCCGGGAATGCCGGTGCCGCGCTGACCAAGTTCGTCGCCCCGTCTATCGTTGTCGCCTATGGTTGGGAGACGGTGCCACAGGTCTATGCCGTTGCCATGTTTGTGACGGTGGTGCTGTTCTGGATGTTCACCTATGAGAAGCCTGAACACAGGGTGGGCTCACATGTCACGCTGCACGACCAACTGGCTCTTCTGAAAGATCCACGTATCTGGAAGTACATGCAGTACTATTCACTGGTGTTCGGTGGATTTGTTGGCCTCTCGCTGTGGATGACCAAGTATTACATCGCCGAGTACGGCTTCGATCTGACCACCGCTGCACTGCTGGCTGCTGTCTTCGTGCTGCCCTCCGGTGTGATCCGGGCGCTTGGTGGCTGGTTCTCCGACAAGTTCGGCGCATATAAGGTGACTTGGTGGGTGATGTGGATCTCCTGGGTTTGCCTCTTCGTGATGTCCTACCCGCAGACCGAGATGGTGATCAAGACCATCAACGGAGATATGAGCGTCGGTATCGGTCTTAATGTTTGGGCGTTTACCTCGCTGCTGTTTGTGGTCGGCATCGCCTGGGGTTTTGGCAAGGCCTCGGTCTTCAAATTCCTCTCTGATGAGTATCCCGACAACATCGGTGTCGCCTCCGGCATCGTTGGTCTGGCCGGTGGTATGGGCGGTTTTCTGCTGCCGATCATGTTCGGAACCCTGATCGATCTTACCGGTGTCAACAGTGTGGTCTTCATGCTGCTCTACGGCGCCACCAGTGTCTCCCTGATCTGGATGCACTACACCTTTGCCAGGGAGCACCAGGAGAAAGACCAGCGGATTGCCAAGGATCATGCCTACGACCAGTATGCCCGTATGCATGAGAACCCGGATGAGTATGTTGCTGCTCGTGCCGCGGTCGAGCAGGCCGATCTGCTGGAGGAGTTGATCGAAAAATACACCGCCGCTCGCGTCAAGGCGGAAGCGGAGGCACAAAAGATCCGCGATGGCCAGCCTAAGAACGCCGACTGTCTCGAATAGATCTCTGGAACAAATGCACTGTTTTTTATTACTTAGGAGTAGATAATGTCTGATATAAAAAACTGGAATCCGGAGGACTCAGAGTTTTGGGAGTCCACCGGTAAATCGATTGCAAACCGAAATCTGTGGATTTCGATACCCAGCCTGCTCAGTGGCTTTGCCGTCTGGCTCTACTGGGGCATCATCACCGTACAGATGCTCAACCTGGGCTTCCCTTTCGAGAAGGCGGAGTTGTTTACCCTGGCGGCCATCGCTGGCCTGACGGGCGCTACCCTGCGTATCCCTTCGAGTTTCTTTATCCGCATCGCGGGTGGCCGGAATACCATCTTCTTCACCACCGCGCTGCTGATGCTGCCGGCACTCGGTGCCGGCTTTGCCCTGCAGGATCCGGACACACCGCTGTGGGTGTTCCAGATACTGGCATTCCTCTCCGGCTTGGGTGGCGGTAACTTCGCCTCCTCAATGTCCAACATCAGCTTCTTCTTTCCGAAGCGGATGCAGGGTCTGGCGCTGGGCCTGAATGCGGGACTGGGTAATGCGGGTGTGACCACCATGCAGATTCTGATTCCCCTGGTGATGACCTTCGGCATCTTCGGCGGTGAGCCGATGATCCTGCAGAACACCTCCGGCACCCTGATCGGGAAGATCCCCGCCGGTTCAGAAACCTATATCCACAATGCCGGTTTTGTCTGGTTGCTGCTGTTGATTCCGCTGGCCTTTGCCGGTTGGTTTGGCATGAACAATCTCCGTACAGAAGAGGTCAGCCCGCACATCGGTTCGCCGCTCGGTGCCATGTCGAAGATCACCGGTATGCTGCTGATTGCCTTCTTCACCGCTGCGATTGGCCTCTACATCATCCTGCCCGCTCCCACCGGATTGGGCGCGCCTGGTTGGGCCAAGTGGCCGGTTATCGCCGGTATCCTGTTAGGCACCGTCATGCTGATGAAGCTGATCCCCGGTGACATCAAGCCCAATCTTAAGCGTCAGTTCAAGATCTTCGGCAACAAACACACTTGGGTGATGAGTATCATCTACACAATGACCTTCGGCAGCTTCATTGGCTACTCCGCCGGTTTTGCCCTGGCAATCAAAGTGGTGTTCGGTTATCAGCATCTGATGGTCGATGGTGTGATGAGTCATGATCTTGCCAACCCCAATGGTCCATCAGCACTGATGTACGCCTGGATGGGGCCTTTCATCGGCGCACTGATTCGTCCGGTGGGTGGTTGGATCGCCGACAAGATGGGTGGCGCAAAAGTGACACAGCTCGTTGCCATCGTGATGATCGCTTCTGCCTTGGGTGTTGCCTACTTCCTCAAGCAGGCTTATGTCTCTGCCACCCCGGAAGAGTTCTTCATGCCTTTCCTTCTGCTTTTTCTGGTGTTGTTCGCAGCCACCGGCATTGGTAACGGCTCCACCTTCCGCACCATCGCCATGGTGTTCCCCAAGGAGCAGGCGGGTCCGGCCCTGGGTTGGACCTCGGCAGTGGCCGCCTATGGTGCTTTCATCATCCCGAAGGTGTTTGGTGAGCAGATCAAGCTGGCAACTCCTGAAGTCGCACTTTATGGATTTGCCGTCTTCTATACGGTCTGCCTGGTATTGAACTGGTGGTACTACCTGGGCCCCAAGGCTGAGATCAAGAATCCCTGAATTTTTCAGGACAGTTATGAGAACCGGGGCGAATCTGCTTTAACCCCACAAGGCGCCCTCTAGTTACACCCCCCCGCCTTGGTGGATTCGCCCCAACTGAATAATCGGGACGCAGGAATGAAACTGATGCCTGCATCCCATAGGAGAATGCAATGAGCCACTTTCTCGACCGACTCAAATACTTCAAAAAAGTGGAGAGTACCTACTCCGGCGGTCACGGCATCGTGACCAGTGAAGACCGCCAGTGGGAAGACACCTACCGTAATCGCTGGCGCCATGACAAGGTGGTACGCTCCACCCACGGTGTCAACTGCACCGGCGGCTGCTCATGGAAGATCTATGTTAAGAATGGTCTGGTTGCCTATGAGATGCAGCAGACCGACTATCCGCGCACCCGTGATGATATGCCTAACCACGAGCCTCGCGGCTGTCAGCGTGGCGCATCCTTCTCCTGGTATCTCTACAGCCCACACCGCATCAAGTACCCCTTGGTGCGTGGTCGAATGGTAGATTTGTATCGTAAAGAGAAGGCCTCAGGTAAGGATCCTGTCGCTGCCTGGGAAGCGATTCAGAGCGATCCGGAAAAGCGCAAGAAATATACTGCAGTGCGTGGTTTGGGTGGCTTTGTGCGCGCCGACTGGGAGGAGATGACCGAGATCATCGCCGCCGCCAACATCTATACGATTAAGAAGTGGGGCCCGGATCGGATCTACGGTTTCTCGCCCATTCCCGCGATGTCGATGATTTCATACGCTGCCGGCTCACGTTATCTCTCTCTGATTGGTGGTGCCTGTGGCTCATTCTATGACTGGTACTGCGACCTGCCGGCGGCCTCTCCTCAGGTTTGGGGTGAGCAGACCGACGTGCCGGAAGCGGCCGACTGGTACAACTCAAAATATCTGATCGTCTGCGGCGCAAACCTGCCAATGACCCGTACCCCGGATGCCCACTTCGCCATCGAGTCCCGTTACAACGGCACCAAGGTGGTCTCCATGGCGCCGGACTACGCTGAGTATGTGAAGTTCGCCGATCTCTGGATGCCGGTCAAACAGGGCACTGACTCCGCCGCCTTCATGGCGATGGGGCATGTGGCGCTCAAAGAGTTCCACATCAACAAGCAGGACCCCTACTTCACCGAATACACACGTAAGTATACCGATCTGCCGATGCAGATCATGCTGGAGAAAAACGGTGATCGTTACGTCTCTGGTCGCTTTCTGCGTGCCTCCGACTTCGACAAAAACATGGGTGAGACCAACAACCCTGAGTGGAAGACGGTAGTCTATGACGCCAAGAGCAATGCTTTTGTCGTGCCCAACGGCTCCGTCGGCTTTCGCTGGGGCGAAGAGGGTAAGTGGAACCTGTTGGAGAAGAGCGGCGCCGATCAGTCCGAGATTGAAGCTGAGCTGAGCTGCGTCGACAGTAAGGATGAGGTGGTTGCAGTCGACTTCCCGCATTTCACGCCTGACGAGAGCGACACCCTGACGCGCAATATCCCGGTACGCAAACTGAAGCTGGCTTCCGGTGAAGAGGAGCTGGTCTGCTCGGTGTTCGATCTGCAGGTGGCTCAGTACGGTATTGACCGTGGTCTGGGTGACAACCTGGCGACCTCCTACGACGACGAGAATGTGCCTTACACCCCTGCTTGGGCTGAGAAAGTCACTGGCGTCAAACGTGCTGATCTGGAACGTACCGGTCGAGAGTTTGCTCAGAACGCCTCGGACACCAAGGGTAAGTCCATGGTCATCATGGGCGCTGCGATCAACCATTGGTACCACAACGACATGGGTTATCGCAGCATCATGAACCTGCTGCACATCTGTGGCTGTGTTGGTCAGTCCGGTGGCGGCTGGGCTCACTATGTGGGTCAGGAGAAGCTGCGTCCGCAGGCTGGCTGGGCGCCCATCGCCTTCGGTCTTGACTGGAATCGTCCACCTCGCCACATGAACAGCACCACCTATTGGTACTTCCATACCGATCAGTGGCGTTATGAGAAAGTGGACGCAGACGATGTGTTGGGTTCTACCGCCAAGGCCAAGTATCGTGGTCATCAGATTGGTGACTACAACGTGGTCTCTCAGCGCCTGGGCTGGTTGCCCTCTGCGCCGCACTTTAACAAAAATCCGCTGGACATCGTCAAAGAGGCAGAGGCCGCTGGTGCCACCGATGAGGCTGGTGTCTCCAAGTATCTGGTCGATCAGCTGAAGAGTGGCGATACCGCCTTCGCTATTGAAGATATCGATGCGGAAGAGAACTTTCCGCGTAACCTCTTTGTCTGGCGCGCCAATCTGCTGGGTTGTTCCGCCAAGGGTCACGAGTACTTCCTCAAACACCTGGTCGGTGCGCAGAACGGTGTCATGCAAGAGGGTGTCGCAGGCAAGGATTCCAAGGAGATCAAGTGGCGTGAGGAGGCTCCAGTGGGTAAGCTGGATCTGATGGTCGACATCAACTTCCGTCTCAACTCCACCGGTGCTTACTCCGACATTATCCTGCCGACTGCAACCTGGTACGAAAAGGCAGATCTCAACACCACCGATATGCACCCCTTCGTGCATCCGTTGGGCAAGGCGGTCGATCCTGCTTTCGAGTCCAAGTCTGACTGGCAGATCTTCCAGGCCATCGCCAAAAAGTTCTCTGAATTGTCTGAAGAGCATCTGGGTACCCAAAAAGACCTGGTCTCCCTGCCCATGCAGCACGACACCCCGATGGCGTTGGCGCAGCCCTTTGGTGAAGTGAAGGATTGGAAAAAGGGCGAATGTGACCTGATTCCCGGCAAGACTGCACCGCTGTTCAAGGTGGTGGAGCGTGACTTCCCCAACACCTACAAAAAGTTCACCTCGGTCGGACCGCTGATGAACAAGTTGGGCAACAACATCAAGGGTATCGACTGGAATACTGACCTGGAGATCGAGCAGCTGTGTAAGCTGAATGGTGTCATTACAGATGAAGGTATTTCCAAGGGACGGCCGCAACTGGTAGAGGATGTCGCGGTTTGCGATACTGTGTTGCAGATGGCGCCTGAGACCAATGGTGAGGTAGCGCACAAGTCGTGGTCAGCGCTCTCCAAGAAGACCGGTGTCGACCATAGCCATCTCTATGAGGGTCGGCATGAAGAGAAGATCCGCTACCACGACATCGTTGCTCAGCCGCGCAAGATCATCACGGCGCCGACCTGGTCTGGGATCGAGTCTGAAGAGGTGAGCTACAACGCCGGCTATACCAATATCCACGAGCACATTCCTTTCCGTACACTCACCGGTCGTGCCTCCTTCTACCTGGATCACGAGTGGATGCGTGACTTCGGTGAAGGTCTCTGCTGCTACCGTCCGCCACAGGATCTGGGTGCGCACAAGAACCTGCCCAAGGAGCTGGCTGGTAAGCTGAAAGGAAAGAAGACCCTGACCCTGAACTGGATCACTCCGCACTCCAAGTGGGGTATTCACTCGTCCTACCAGGACAACCTCCGTATGCTGACCCTGTTCCGCGGTGGTCCCTACTTCTGGCTGAATGAGGACGAGGCCAAGAGTATAGGTATCAAGGACAACGATTGGGTCGAGGCGGTCAACGCCAATGGTGCGACGGTGGCCCGAGTGGTAATCAGTCAACGTGTCCCAGAGGGCATGGCGATCATGTATCACGCTCAGGAGAAGAACGTTAATGTGCCTGGCTCCAATACCACCGGTAAACGTGGCGGCATTCTCAATAGTGTCACCAAGGTGATCATGAAGCCGACCAATATGATCGGTGGATATGCCCAGCTCTCATACTCCTTCAACTACTACGGCACGGTGGGCAGTCAACGAGATGAGCACGTCATCGTTCACAAGATCGAAGACGCTGACGTGAACTGGTTGGAAGGTGACCTGACGCCACAGCGCGAGGCTCAGCTCAATCCCCCCGGGATTAATAACTGAGTCAGTTGATCGTATCGGTGCAGGGTGGCATTGATCGCCACCCTGCATCCCGGTGGAAAGAATTTTGAGGAACATAAGATGAAGATACGTGCGCAAATTTCCATGGTCCTGAACCTGGACAAGTGCATTGGTTGCCATACTTGTTCAGTGACTTGCAAGAACATCTGGACTAACCGAAAGGGTGTGGAGTACGCCTGGTTCAACAACGTTGAGAGTAAACCCGGTATTGGTTTTCCCAAGAACTGGGAAGACCAGGAGAAATGGAAAGGTGGTTGGGTTAAGGAGAATGGCAAGCTGGAGCTGAAGGCCGGTGGCCGCATCAGCAAGCTGCTGAACATCTTTGCCAACCCCGATATGCCTGAGATCGACGATTACTACGAGCCGTTCGACTACGACTACGCGAAGCTGCAGAATAAACCACTCTCTGAAGCGTGCCCCACCGCCCGTCCACAATCCCAGATTACCGGTGAGCGGATGGAGAAGATCCATTGGGGACCGAACTGGGAAGATGATCTGGCCGGTGCATTTGAAGATCGTTCGAAAGATACGAACTTTGAAGGCATCCAGAAGCAGATGTACAAGGAGTTTGAAAAAACTTTCCACATGTACCTGCCACGCCTGTGCAACCACTGCCTCAACCCGGCTTGTGTTGCCAGTTGTCCCTCCGGTGCAATCTACAAGCGTGCTGAGGATGGTGCGGTACTGATTGATCAGGACCGCTGCCGCGGCTGGCGCATGTGCGTCAGTGCTTGTCCCTACAAGAAGATCTACTACAATTGGGAATCCGGCAAGTCTGAGAAGTGCATTCTCTGCTATCCGCGTATCGAATCCGGTATGCCCACTGCCTGTGCCGAGTCCTGTGTCGGTCGTATTCGCTATATGGGCGTTGTGCTCTATGATGCGGACAAGATCAGCGATGCCGCGGGTACTGACAGTGAGAAGAATCTCTATCAGTCACAGCTCGATATGTTTCTTGATCCCAACGACCCGGCGGTAATCAAGCAGGCGTTGGAAGATGGTGTCCCGCAACAGTGGCTGGATGCCGCTAAAGACTCCCCGGTCTACAAAATGGCCATGGAGTGGAAGATTGCCTTCCCGATCCACCCTGAGTTCCGTACCTTGCCGATGATGTGGTACGTGCCACCGCTGTCACCTGTGCAGAGCCAGATCGATCAGGGCAACCTGCCGACCGAAGCGGATGGAGTGATTCCAAAGTCCGAGGCGCTGCGTTTCCCCGCACGCTATTTGGCCAATCTGCTGACCGCTGGTGATGAAGGTCCGATCCTCAGTGCCCTTAACAGGATGTTGGCGATGCGTAGTAATCAACGCTCCAAGGCGATTGAAGGCAAGCCGAATGCTGCTGCGCTGGAATCCGTTGGTCTGACCGAACAGCAGGTCGAAGAGATGTATCAGATGCTCGGTATCGCCAACTACGAAGATCGCTTCGTGATCCCCACTGTCCATGAGGAGTTGATGCAGGAAGATCCCTACGCCTTCCAGGGGCAGAATGGATTTGGTCCTGGCAACACCAGTTCACAGGGTAGCGAAGGCGGCCAGGGCTTTACCCTGTTCCCGACTCCGCGCAAGCGTACATACACCCCGCAGGGCATTCAGCCTCGCAAGAAAGGTTAACCGGGAGATATCACCATGCGTATATACAATATATTGGCACGGCTTCTCGATTATCCGGATGCGGAGTTGATGAGCAATCTGCCGGAGGTCATAGAACTACTCAAACAGGAGAGCGATATCAGCCCGCAGGAGCGTGATTCCCTGATGCAGTTCATCTCCTGGATGCAGCTGCATGAGCTGACTGGCATGCAGGCTGATTATGTTCAGACCTTTGACATGACCCCGGAGCACGATCTGCACCTGACCCATCACCTGTTTGGTGATGACCGGGGGCGCGGTCCGGCGTTGATTGATCTTTCTGAACACTTCAAGAGTGCTGGACTGGAGGTGGAAGAGGGTGAGATCCCAGACTATCTTCCCCTGATTCTGGAGTACGTATCCACCCTGGATGAGATGCAGGCAAGTGTCTTTTTGGGCGATGCCGCAAAAGTGATCAAGGTACTGGCAGAGAATCTGGAGAAGGCGGAGAGCCCATACGCGCGTCTGCTCCGGATCGTGGAAAACCGTGCACATCTGGCCAAAGCAGCCTGAGGAGATAGTTAAATGAGTTTACATGACTTGGTTTTCGGGGCTTACCCCTACTTGGCTGGCGCCATCTTTCTGCTTGGCAGCTGGATTCGTTTTGATCGTGAACAGTACACCTGGAAGGCAGACTCCAGCCAACTGCTCAGCAACAAGAATATGCGTCTGGCGAGCAACCTGTTCCACGTCGGAATACTGGGCATCTTCTTTGGTCATGCGGGAGGCATGTTGTTGCCACACAGCTGGTTTCTGGCCATGGGTATCTCCGATGTTGGTCACCAGTACATCGCTATCTATGCTGGTGGCATTTTTGGTGTTATGTGCCTGATCGGTGCGGCAATGTTGGTCTATCGGCGTGTCACCAACGTCCGGGTCAAGGCAGTGAGCCGCAATCGCGATACCTTCGTCATCGCCTGGCTGTTGGCTACCGTGGCCTTGGGTCTGAGCACGCTTCTGGTCTCCACCGGCCATGCTGCCCATGGTGATGTGTCGGAGATGATCGCCCTGACAGAATACGTCAAGAGCATCGCCACCCTGAGTGTCGACCCAAGCCTGCTGAAGGACGTTTCACCGATCTTCAAAACCCATATGTTCTTCGGCATGACGGTGTTCCTGATCTTTCCGTTCACCCGTCTGGTGCATGTCTGGAGTGTGCCGGTGACTTATCTCACCCGCGCTTACCAGATCGTCCGCGTCAAGCGGATACGCATGAACTGATAGAAAGCAGATGTTGTATAGAGCGGGAGCGGTTGCTCCCGCTCGTTTTGATGAGGCAGTAATCATGAGTACAAATCCTTACGCTACCCGCATTGAACACGTTGATGTCGACGGAAAAATGGTGGCCACGGATCAAGAGGGATATATCCAGGACATGGATGATTGGTCGGATGGCTTTGTAATAGCGTTGGCCAAAAAAGAGGGACTGGAATTGACCGATGACAACTGGGAAGTGGTGCGGTTTATTCGAGACTACTATTTCGAACGTCGTGTTCAGGCTCAGGTGCGTGACATGATCAAACATTTCAGAAAGGTGTGGGGAAAGGAGCGTGGCAACAATCGCTACCTTCACGACATCTTTCCTAAGGGTGGGCCGCAGAAACAGGGTAACCGTCTGGCGGGTATTCGCAAGACCAAGGGTGAGCACTAGAGTGCAAATGGGTTGAGCGAAAGTGGAGGCGTGGAGAGAGTCAGTGTAGAGTGCACCGGACGTTGTTGATAATCGATCCGGATCGCAAAGAATGAAAAATGTTTAGACATATCGTAGGCCTGAAGAGGGTTATGACCGAAAAGGAGTTCGTGATTTCGGTTGTGGGTGCCTTTATCGGCACCTTGATTGCAACATTTTTCAGCAATGGAATATTGCAGGCAGAGGCGATGCCGCTCATTCTGGCGTCTACCGGTGCTTCGGCAATACTCATCTTTTCCTTGCCCTTCAGTCCCGTCTCTCAACCGTGGAATCTGGTGGGCGGCCACTTGGTCTCTGCATTCGCAGGGGTCTCCTGTTACCTGCTGATACCCAATGATCTGCTCGCTGCATCTGTTTCTATTCCCTGTGCGATGCTGTTAATGCACCTTTTGCGATGTATGCATCCTCCTGGAGGAGCAACGGCGATTACCGCTGTAGTGGGAGGGGCCAATGTTCACGCTTTGGGGTATGCGTTTATTGTGATCCCTGTCTTTATCAATGCGATTATCCTGCTCTCTATCGCGATGGCTATTGCAACATTTCGCGACGACAATCCATTTGATACCCAGGCCAAGGGAGAAGGGGATGAGTCGTTGGATGTGCTGGATGAGTAACATTGGACAAACGCCTGGTAGAGGATTTCTTTTGACTGCTGTTGATCTAACCGAAAAGTAAAATGTAGAGTTGTTATGCTGTGGAATCTAATGATGCATGCCCTCATGGGCTGGCTCGGTGCTTACTACTTCTTCTTGTCTCCTGAAGGGATTGGAATGGCCGTTCTGGTTGTCTGTGTTACTCAGGCAGTTGATCAGATCCGGCTAAGAAAAGAGGCGTGGAATGAGGTCGAGGCGATGCCGGAGGTTGACCGTAAGGAAGCAACGCAACAGTTGGAGACCAGTATTAACAAGAAAATGGCACTGGTCTTTGTACAGAACGTCGTTCTGTACACGGCAATTGTGCTCCTGGTGGCGGAGATGGCTCGTACCCAGGGTTGGTTGTGATAAATGAATTGGCGCACGCGACACTTATTGAATCGAAATCGTTAGGCAATCAAAAAGAATCAGAGCAACTCGACAGTATTTAGTCACAGGTACCCTGATTCAGGATTACATTGAGATCGAGCATCTTCATTGCGCTGATAGCTGCCTCCCAAGCGCCTTCGTGACACAACCCGCTCATGGCCGCATGTTCGTAGCCTTCAAGCGCGGCACGTATGCATGCGTCTCTTACTTCGGTGGCCAAGTGTTGTGTATCGTTTGTTGTCTGTTCCATTGTCATCATTTTTTACTCAAAGGGCGCTATCCTTACGGTGGATTGGGCCTTGTGCGAAACATATTCTAACTAAACCCATCCATTGGTATTTATCCTAACAGGACTCGATCATGCAAGTAACAAAAGACAAAGTCGTAACCATCGAATACACCATGACTGACGATGAGAAGCGTGTGATTGATACTACGGACAATGGGGATCCTCTCTCTTTTATTCAGGGTAGAGGGAGCCTGCTTTCTGCGATTGAAACGGCTGTCGAGGGTCGCAACATAGGGGAAAGGCTGTCGCTCGTTCTCACGCCGGAGCAGGCATACGGGTATCAAGACGAAAATCTGATCAAAAAGGTGCCGAGAAGCCACGTAAAAGGCACGGGTGAACTGCAGATTGGCCTCAAATTGAGAGGTCGGAAGGGCTCAAATGTTTCGCCGATTACTGTTGTCGGATTCGACGATGAAACGGTGACCCTGGATGCAAATAATCCTCTTGCGGGCGCCACACTGCATGTGGATCTGGTGATCGTGGAGATACGGGATGCCGTCGATAAGGAGTTGCAGAGCGGCAAGGTACAGAGCATGGAAGAGCTCTACGAGAAGGAGGCGATTGACGGCGTTGAGGTGACGTTTAACCCATAGCCGGTTATGAAAAAAGCCTGTGAGAATGGACTTCAGGCGCTAACAAAACCTCCTCAATTTTATCGTTACGGGTGTAGTTCTCCGCAGCTTGCTGCGAAGAGGTGGTAGGCGCGCGGGGCCACCGCGCCTACCACCTGATTTCCAGCCGCTCGTCTCAACCGTTATCCGCCAGTCGGGTGACGGTGATCTCAATCTTTCCCTTGTTCTGTCCCAACGACCAGGAATAGGGTAGTGCCCAGTATTTGCCTGGCAAGAAACCAAATGCTGCGTCGTTGACATAGAGAAACAGTTCTCCGTCGGTTTTGGCTGTGTATTCCGGGAGATCGCTGCCGATGGCGAAGGTCTCGTTGCCTTGATCGTTGATGCGCCCCATGAGTTTTATCCAGGGCTCTCCGATGTGACGGCGAAAAGGGGTCCAGGGTATAAGCTTGGCCGGGGAGGCGCCCTCAGGTCCGGAGGGTATATCTCTATCCAACAGGCCTTCAGATATGGCTTCGAAGCGGTAACTTTGACCAGCCTTCAATGCAATGCCGGTTGCCGAACAGGGATTGCTGATTTCGAGGGTGGCGGAATTGCTCTCTTCCAGATTATTTGTTGCTTCTGACTGAACGCACAGTCCGCCAAAGCTTGCCCTCACATGCAGGATGGAATGGCTGAATACTGCCAGGATGAGATAGAGAATTACCAGCAGGGCCAAGTGGGCCAACACCGATTTGCTTCTGTTTCGAACAGTGGAATGGGCCTTTTCCCTGAATTGCCGGACGCTGCTGTGTCTCTTCTCCTGGGTAGCTGAGCTAACTGTGGATTTCACTATCTTGGCTTTGCCTTTCAATACTGCCCAAGCTGCCCCGGCATGTGCCTGAGTCGAGTGCCAGGCTATTGCCTTAAGCCAGGTAAAGAGAGCGAAAGCGGCAAGGATACTCCATAACAATATGGGGTTCTGCCGCCAGGCGTCAAACCATCCGCCCAGTGAATCCGGCAGGGCATCCTTGGCGAAAACCAGGATGGGGTCAATGGCACAGGCGCTGCCCACGCAGTTTCCGTCGGGTGTCCAGTCCAGATAGAAACGGGAACCCAGGAACAGCGCTGTTGTGACCAACAGCAATCCGTAGAGCCAACGCCGCCAGAAGATTACGTCCAGGGCGGGATTCATGGCCTCGGCCCTGGCCAGAGCCTCCTGCGGCTTTTCGTACTCAGGTGCCTGGTTCCTCGTTGAGACCACTTCGTAGTCCGCAGGCAATCCTGTGGGTACGTAGGACACTACATCCCGCCTGATTCTCTCCAGTACGCTGCGATGAATCTTCGGTCGTTTGATCTCCACGCCATTTTCCTGATCATTACACAGATGATCGATATGACGGGGTTTGTAGCGATAATAGGCGCCGGCTCCTGCACGTGAATCGTGCTGCACGCCATGCCAGTCAGCATGTTGAGAGATCTCCTTGCGTTTTGCCTGGATGAACTGCAGGTTGTGCGCTGGATCGTCGAAGCTCTCGACCTTGGAAATCATCCAGTCCAAGGGCACCAGGGATAGATTATCCATGGGATACCCGCCGCCCACGTCCGCATGTACGCCCGAGAACCATACCTGGTCGATCCGACTGGGGTCATTTTCCTTGGCTTCATTCCACAGCAGTGGATGGAAGGTCAGCCGTTCATCGTCTACTGAGACGGCGTGGCAGGCGCGAATAACCTTTTTGGACAGGCAACGATCCGGAAATCGGATGGGAAAGATATACTTGTTCCAGAGCACGGATAATTCATCGATAGGCAGGCCGTAGGCGTCCACTGTGTCCCAGACACCAATGAACTGGATGTCAGGTTGTTCATTTGAAAAGGGTTCTTTGCCCAGCCCTAAAATTCTACGGTAGAGCCTGCTTAGCAAGGTTTGATGAAACTGAGAACGGAAGGCGCTGTAGTTTTGTCGGGCGATCCCGTCGAGTTCCGTTTCGTCTGCAGCATCTGTTTTCAGACCGCAGTATGCGATCATGCCCGCTAGCACACGGGTCGTGAAGGCACCCCGGCTGAAACCGAACAGGTAGATCTTGTCGCCTTCATTGTAGCTGCGGCACAGAGTCTTATAGAGCTCACGCACATTGCGTTTGAGACCATAACCGAAGGCGCCTCCAAGGATTTTGAACAGGAGGAATTCCTGGGAGCCGACGCCGTCATCATAGAAAGCGACCTGATCATTTTTTTGCAGATCCAGTGTGTCGTACAAGCGCCGGACATTGGTGCGGTTTCTGCTTGCAGCACTATTTCCGGTTCCATCGGAAAATAGGATGATTTTCTTGTTTTTGCTGTCCATTTTGCCCACCTTGGTGAAATTACCTTGACGATGTGCGCCAGCGTGGACCGGGATGTTCCTCTGGACGCGCGGTGCATCGGGTGACTCCACAGTCCAATATAGAACAACGCTCTAGAAATTAAAATCTTCTGAGATATGTCGCCTTGGTGTTGACGTTTATCAAAGATTGTCTCTGTGCTTTTGGTTGATACTCTCCATTATTTTATGTGGCCAGAGGTATCAATGAGTACCATTTCTGCAACGATGACGCACGATCACCGGCGTTGTGATGAGATCTTTGCCGCAGCGGAAAACGAGACGGCGAAGGGAAACTGGGAGGTTGCTGCCACCCAATTCGAGGCGTTTCACTCGGCGATGGAGCACCATTTTAAGATGGAAGAAGAGGTGCTGTTTCCCGCCTTTGAGGAAGTTACCGGGATGGCGATGGGGCCGACAGTAGTGATGCGTGGCGAACATGCGCAGATGCGTGATCTGTTTCAAGAGATGACTGAGAGCGTGGAAGCCAAGGATCAGGATCGCTACCTGGGGTTGTCGGATACGCTGTTGGTGGTTATGCAACAACACAATGCCAAGGAGGAGCAGATGCTCTACCAGATGTCGGACCAGGTACTTGGCGGCCAAGCTTCCGAGTTGCTGAGTCGGATGGAAGCCATCGACTGAAGCAGCACAATGGTGATTAATCTGGATGTCAGCATGCTGGAGCCCTGTGAACCGCTGGAGCGGACACTGGAGGCGGTACAGGCGCTAGCATTGGGTGACTGCCTTCATGTCATCCACTCCCGTGAGCCGCGCATGCTTTTTCCCATGCTTGAGGGGCGCTTTGTCTGGAAGGTCGGCACTGCCCGCCTGGGACGATTTGAGATCTATATCTGGCGTGCCGATGACCCGGAAATGGCCGCAACGGTCAGGGCGCTGATGGGGAATGCTGAGGCATGCTGACTCAGGCCAGCCTTTCGCTTGAGCAGGCGCCACCGTTCTCCGTTCCAATTCGTTTTTTTCTTACTGCCCCGTTGTTTCTGTTCCTTGCCGGTGTAGTGCTGATGCTCTTTGGGGCCGACGCGCTTACGTTCCGCTGGTCACCTGTTACCCTGGCACTTACACACCTCTTCACTCTGGGCTTTTTGGGATTGGTGATGGTTGGGGCGATGATGCAGATGCTCCCCGTGTTAGCGGGGTCACCGGTTCCTGGTGTTCTTTGGATCAGTACCCTGGCCCACTTGCTGCTGACCATTGGTGTCTCCTCTCTTGTCATCGGGTTTACCCAGGATGGTAAGTTCTGGATGCCTCTTGCCATGGTCGGGCTTGCGGGAGGTTTTGCTGTCTTCGGGGGCGGGGTGGCGATAGCACTTCTGAAGATTAAGGCACCGAGTCCCACCGTTACGGCAATGCGCCTAGCTGTTTCAGGATTGGCGGTGACGGTTATTCTTGGCCTGTTGCTCACCGCCAGTCTGGTCTGGCCTTTGCATCTCTGGCAGCCGTTGGTGTTGACCAATATTCATCTGAGCTGGGGGCTGTTGACCTGGGTGGGATTGCTGGTGCTTGGTGTTTCCTACCAGGTGGTGCCTATGTTTCAACTCACACCTGAGTATCCTGTGCCGATGACGCGGCATCTCCCCCGCGTACTGTTCATGCTGGTATTGCTTTGGTCGATGCTCTACCCGGCGGGAGTTATGGAATGGACGCCGGATTGGTTTGCATGGGGTATCGTGGGTGCCATCGGACTGGGCTTTTCCGGCTTTGCCTGGTCGACGCTGCAGTTGCAGCGGAAACGGCGTCGCAAACTGCCGGATGTGACACTCGACTTCTGGCGTTTGGGCATGCTGATGCTTTTGGCGGCTTTTCCTGTCTGGATGATGAGAGGTCTGGACCACCGATTCGTCTTACTGCTGGGCGTGGTCATGCTGGTCGGCTTTGGCCTTTCTGTTGTAAATGGGATGCTCTATAAAATTGTCCCGTTTCTGAGTTGGTTTCACCTGCAACACCGAAAAATGGTTCACCAGGGAGGTGTGGGACCGCGTATTCCCACCATGAAGGACTTTCTTCCTGACACATTGGCGCGCCGTCAATATCGCTTGCATCTGCTGATGTTGGCGACTTTGGGCGCAGCTGTATTTTTTCCGGAAGTGCTTTCCCACCTCGCGGGGTCTCTCTTGTCGCTATCTGCGCTGCTGCTCTGCTACAATTTAGTGCATGCAGTCCGACGATTTCGTGCCGTGAGCATTGAGCTGGATAGGGTCGGTTGACAAACTTATCCATGGTGCGGACTGCCTCTTAAATACCTTTGGAGCGCAGTGTGTCGATAGAGCTGAAACAGTCGTATCTTTTTGCCCGCCTGGACGAAGAGCAGATCCAGCGTGTTGAGGCAATGAGTCGCCGCATAAGGCTATCGGATGGGCAGCATCTGTTCCAGGCCGGAGAAAAAGCGACGCGCTTCTACCTGGTCACGCAGGGCCAGATCAAGCTCTATCGTCTGGCCCTGAATGGTAATGAGAAGGTAATTGAGATCATCTCTCCCGGCCACACTTTTGCTGAAGCATTGATGTTTCAGGAGAGTCCCAACTTTCCGGTGAATGCATCAACCATCGGGGAAACTGAAGTGATCTCTTTCGATAACTCCGCTTTTTTCGCCATGTTGCGGGAGTCGGTGGATACCTGTTTCCGTTTAATGGGGGATATGAGCCAGAGGCTCAAATGGCTGATCAAGGAGATTGACGACCTCACACTGCAGAGCGCCACCGGGCGGGTGGCAGGTTTCCTCTGGGGACGCTGGAATGCAGGGAAAACGAACGGAAACACCATCGAACTGAACGCCCCCAAAGGGGTGCTGGCCTCAAGACTCTCAGTAAAGCCGGAAACCTTCTCCCGAATCCTGCACAATTTTTCCGAGCAAAAGCTGATCCAGGTTCATGGCAGCAGTATCGAAGTGATTGATGAGGAAGGACTCTACCGGCATGCTGAGTCAGCCGGGATTTGTGGAGGCAGCCTCTCGCCGGACTTGTGATCCAGCCGCCTTGTGCTCCGTTTTTTCCTTGTCGTGGAATTTTACAGCGGCAGTTTTTCTTGCTTCAGATTCTATATATTGTTCCTATCTTGTTGTTGTTTGGGTAAATAATCCCATGTCTCACCGTAACTTAACGGATTCCACCCGCTTTTTATCTCTGATAAAACCAAAAAAAGAATATAAATTCTATTAATGTGTCGGGTTATTTTACATGCCAGACTGGAGTCTTCTTTCATTTATTGAAAAAAGATCTAGAAATCATTGATTTGGGTTTTATGGAATACATTTTGCTTAGTTTTCAAAGAGAACCAGAATCGTCTCGAATCGATTAGGTTTAGAAGAAAAATAGAGTAAAGAACCTGGCATGCCGTTAAAGCTGGGCTGTGCAAAGCAGTTTGGAAGAGGCGTTATGTCACAGATATTTATGTCCTGGTCGTCCGGCCAGGTTATCCCGTCCATTTTGACTTGGGACAGGATCAAAATCATGCGTTTTCAAGCTCGCTGAATGCGAACTTGAATGGTTACGCACACGCCTTCCTACAACGTTTTATGAGATTAAGCTGATTACTGGATGACCCGGATTTAAGGGTTGCTGTGCTGAAAATAAAGCATTCAACGGGATGAGATTAAGCGTATGAAAGGATTTTCCGGGTTCCGCAAAACCATTTTTCTTTTAACTGCGCTTAACTGCATCTATGTGCTGCCGGCCTTTGGTGAATTGAGCATGGGGCTGGTTACAGCAACAAGTGTTCAGCGCGTTAATCGGTTTGAAGTCATCTATACCTATACGGCTGTACTGAATAATAGTGGACCCGAGCCACTGAGTAATGTTACCGCAACTCTCACAAGCAACACGCCGTACCTGACAATTATCGATGGGGAGATAGTTTTTCCGGACGTCCCGGTCAGTGACGGCATAGAATCAACCGATACAATCACTATACGGTATAACAGGCGTCACACGTTTAGGGATGAGGATCATGATTGGAGCTTTAGCCAGGAAGATCCAGCCCCTTCAAATACAGTTCCAGTAGCCGACGCAGGGTCGGACCAAAGTGCCTTTCTCTGGAGCACCGTAACACTGAATGGTTCCGGTTCCAGTGATGTTGACGGTGATTTACTGACCTTCACCTGGTCCCTTCTGAGTGCGCCTGGCGGCAGTGCCGCCGCTTTGTCCGATCCGAATGCTGTCATGCCCGACTTTGTATTGGATGCTGTCGGGATCTATGAACTGGAACTGGTTGTGAATGATGGGACTGATGACTCAGTGCCGGACAGGGTTCTTATTACCACCAGCAACTCGCCACCGGTAGCCGACGCAGGGCTGGATCAAAGCATTCTTACCGGAACCACGGTTTCGCTGGATGGTTCGGGATCCAGTGATGTTGATGGCGATCTGCTGACTTTTACCTGGTCCTTGCCGGGCGTGCCAGCTGGAAGTGTGGCTGCTTTGTCGGATCCCAATGCTGTCATGCCCAGTTTCATAGCCGACCTGCCAGGCAGCTACTTGGCTGAGCTGATTGTGAATGACGGCTTTGTCGATTCAGCAATAGATATTGTCACTGTCACAACCGAAAATTCAGGACCTGTGGCGGATGCGGGGCCCGATCAAACGGTCGCTGTCGGTGACTTGGTGACCCTCCAGGGTAATGGTTCCAGCGATGCGGATGGTGATGCGTTGAGTTATCTGTGGTCGTTGATTGCCGTACCCACGACCAGCAGTGCCAGTCTGTCGGATCCCGCCGCAGTTTCCCCGGCCTTTATCCCCGATGTGCCGGGAGACTATTTGGGCCAGCTGATTGTAAACGACGGAGTGACTGACTCAGCACCGGATACGGTGAAAATCAGCACAATCAACTCTGCGCCGGTAGCTGATGCAGGACCGGATCAGACGTCGTCCGTGGGTGGTGTGGTGACGTTGGATGGCAGTGGTTCCAGCGATGTGGATGGCGATGTACTGACTTATTCCTGGGCCTTTACCAGCAAACCGGCTGGCAGCAGTGCCAGTCTGAGTGATCCCGGCGCACTCTCCCCGGCATTTGTCATCGACCTGCCCGGTACCTATGTTGTTGGGTTGGTCGTCAATGACGGTACGCTCGACAGTGACTCGGATCCGGTCATTATCCAGACCGAGAACCAAGCGCCGGTGGCAGTGGCGGTGGCCGATGCCGACAGTGTGACACTGGGCACACAGGTGAATCTGGACGGAACCGCTTCCAGTGATCCGGATGGGGATCCCCTTGGCTATGCCTGGACATTGACGACACCGACGGAAAGCACGGCAATTCTATCGGACGCTACCAGTCCGACACCGGGTTTCACCCCGGATGTGGCAGGTAACTATCTGGCTACCCTGGTGGTCAGTGACGGTACACTGGCCAGCGTGGCCCAAGTGGCGGTAAGCGCGTCTATCCCGAACAATCCCCCCACGCTTGTAGCGGTGGGCAATCGTACCATTTCAGCCAGCCAAAACTTCTCCCTGAGGTTGTTTGGAATAGATACAGATATCGGCGATACGCTGACCTATTCACTGTCGGTATCACCATCTGCAATGAGTGTAAATCCAGCCACAGGTGATCTTAACTGGACACCTGGTGCTGGTGATCTGGGTGCGAACGTGGTGATGGCTCAAGTGAATGACAATGCGGGATTGAGCGATGCGAAGAGTTTCACCATCGACGTCGTCGCGCCGGTGGTGCCGCCACCTGCCAATGAGCCACCACAGCTGGCGCCGATTGTCGACCAGACTGTTACTGTTGGAAATGCACTGGCAGTAACGCCCACTGCAAATGATCCGGATGTCGGTGACAGCCTGACTCTCTCCCTGCCATTAGCACCGGCTGGTTTGACTCTTGCCGCAGGTGGAACGCTGCAGTGGACACCCACAGTTGATCAGGTTGGCTCCCATGATGTGACCGTTCAGGTAACCGATGGCTCAGGGGTTGTCGCGGTACAGAGTTTTATCGTCACCGTTATTGCAGTTAACCGTGCACCAGTCGCCGTGGATGATACTTATACGGCCAGAGTGGGTGAGACCCTGGCTGTTGCTGCACCAGGCATTCTAGAAAATGATATGGACCTTGACGGTGATGTACTCACCTCAGCACTGGTAACTGACGCCAGCAAAGGCACGTTAAACCTTAACCCCGATGGTTCGTTTGACTATACGCCGACACCACCTGAGTTTGTTTTCGATTTCGGCACCCAGATACGCTGCCAGCTTCCAGAAAATGAGCGTCGTTCAACCGAAACAGTGCCGATCATTATGGATCTCGATGGTGACGGGCAATCTGAACTCATCTTTACCGGAAGCTATGCAACCGGTGGTGCCAGCCGCCAGCATATCACCGCAATGCGACCAGATTGCAGCATTCTCTGGTCTTTCGAGAGTGCAGGCTTCGGAACCCCTATCCCCAATCTTGGGACTACGAGCAACCCTCGACATCCGATGGCTGCAGCAGATATGGACGGCGATGGCAATATTGAAATCTTAGTTCCAATTCGCACCACTGGAATACTCAGTGATCACCGGTATCTCATTCTTGATCACGAAGGCACCCTGATTGGCCAGACAGATCTCATACCGCAGATAAATTCTCAGACTGCTTTTCAACATACAGCCCCTGCCATTGCGGACCTGGATGCTGATGGTGATGCGGAGATTGTTGTCGCCTTTATTCAGGCTAACTTGCCCTATCTGGCTATTTTTGACCACAACGGCAACTTGCTGGTCGTTAATGAAGATGCACCATCGACAGCAAATACCAGCAATTCAGCGGGAACCAAGCCGGTGATTGTGGATCTTGATCTGGATGGCATTCCTGAAATCCTGATGACCAGTCATGTTTACAGCAATACCGGTGTCTATCTTAGAACCTTTCCGCTGAATGAAAGTCTGGGTGCGGCCACGGTCCATTCTAATCCAAGAGCCATTCCAGCGGTGGCAAATTTCGACTCAGACCCTGAGCCGGAAATCTATTTCCAGACCAATCGGGGCATTTATCTGTTTGATCAGGACGGCTCCCTAATCTGGTTTTTCAATGACGATGCCCGCAAGAATGTGGTTTCCAATAGCGGGTTTGATATACCAGTCACCCTTGCCAATGTCGATGCTGACAGCGAAATAGAAATCGTGACCTATATAGGGCGCCACTATCTCACGGTGCTGGAGGCAGATGGCAGCATAAAATGGCAACACACTGATGCGGAGTGGATTTTTGATGACGTTGCTGGGCCAACGGCATTCGATATCGATGGCAACGGTATCGCTGAGGTCATTCACGTTAATGGTGTTGAAGGGCACAATGGCGGTAGCAACGGGCTGTATATTCATGATGGAGAAACCGGGGCGGAACTTAATTTCACCCGACTGAACCAGGGAGGAAGCCACCTAAACAGTTTGTTGATTGCCGATATGGACGACGATGGCGAATCAGAAATCATTGTTAACAATGCTTTTAGCACGAACGCTGTCTGGGCCGGCAACATTGCTGTTCTGGAAGGGCTTTCCGGCTATCCTTGGGCGGCTTCACGCGGCATCCGTAACCAGCTGATTGATACCTACACCCATATCGAGGATGACGGTGGTGTACCGGTCTCTGTCAAACCACACTGGTTGCAACTTGGCAAAAATGGTTTCAACTTTGTGCCTCAGTCGACCAAGGTTTATACACAAATACAGTGTGAATCGCCTTTGGCTACACAGCTGCAACACAACGCTACTATAGCTGTGGGTGACGTTGATAATGACGGTGATATAGAACTTGCAGGTGTTGCCTTCTTTGGTACGACCCTTCAGGGAACTGAAGTGTGGCTTATGAACGCTGATGATTGTAGCCAACAACTATTACCAAATGCGGCTGATATTAGAAATGCAGGCGGCATGAGTACGGGTTCGCAACTGGGGTTACATGATATTGATGGTGATGGTGACCTGGAAATAATCGGGGTACGTCGAATCATCCCCGGGGTTGGGAGCGGTGGTGGAGAACAGTTGCTTGCTGTGCATCACGATGGCTCCCTGGTATGGCCGGGCGACGGTGCCAGTGAACCCCTTGGGCTGGTCAGCTCAATCGGCAACAGTTCTGATGGCGGGTTTGCCCAGATGGGCCCAACCTTCGCCGATATTGACGGCAATGGCAGCGTGGAAATCATAATGTCATGGTATACCGGCGCTTTCGGTGCAGCGGCACCCGGCAATGGCGTCACGGTGTATAATGTTGCTGATGGCACCATCCTTTGGGAATACCTCGGCACGACAATTGCGGGAGATACGGATTACAAACCACCCACCGTGGTGGATCTGGATCTCGACGGCACCCTGGAGATCATTTTCCACAAAGAGGTGTTGGATCACTTGGGCAATAAGGAATTTGATCTACCAATAATATCCCTGCCTGAATCTCATCTTTCTGTGGCAGTTGCCAACTTTGATGAAGATCCGTTTCCGGAGATTGTTGGCCGTGATCAAGGTCATCTGTATCTGTTTGAGCATGATGGGACCACGGTCTTTGCCAATCCCAACAATAATAATTCGCAGAGCCAGATTTCGGTCGCTGATTTTGATGGCGATGGTGAGGTGGAGTTTGCCTGGTACAACGGTCTGGGTGGCTTCCTGACATCAGGCTATATGGAGGTTTATGACACAGATGGGTCGCTGCTCTGGAGTCATCAGGGACTTAAGGAGTTTGGTGAAGACATTACCCGTTTGAAGGGCGTCAACCCAACCGCCTTCGATGCCAATGGTGATGGTGCCTTCGATATTGTTGTTCATCTGGATATCCCAAATCCAATCTTTGGTGAAGACGACGGTGTTTATATTTTCGATGGACGCGACGGTTCGTTACTGGAATACATGCCAATTGGATCTGCTTCCAGAGAGCAACGATACACCACGATAACGGATATTGATGGTGATGGTGCGGCAGAAATTATCTCTTCTTTCTCTAACGGGCTGGCGGGTGCGACTCGTATATGGGAAGGCACAGCATCTCAGCCGCTGCCTGACGCACCGGCACATCGCAATCAATGGACTTTCAATGAAGGTTATGCCGATGCCAAAGGCAATACACTCAGTAATCCGGTCCCTCATTGGTTGCAGTCGGGCCTAAATGGTTGGAATTTGATCAAGCTGCCACCGGACCCACTGGCGGGAACTACCGACAGCTTTACCTACACTGCAAATGATGGGCAGGTTAACTCCAATACAGCGACGGTCACTTTCGATGTGCAGCCACCCGGAACGCCACCCGTATTCTTATCTGCTCCGGATACGCTGACTACGGTAGGATTTTCCTATGAGTACGCACCACGCGTGGTCGATATTGACCCAGGGGATTCGGTAAGTTTTATTCTGACAGGCGGGCCAGCCGGTATGACCATTGATCCGGGCAACGGCAGGGTATCTTTTACGCCCGACAGCGAAGGCAGCTACAAGGTCAGCATACTTGCGAGTGATACCATTGGTTTTAGTACACCGCAGACCTACACATTAACGGTTGGTTTGCCGGTTACTGTGCCTAGTGTAATTAGTCAATCTCAAGCCATCGCCGAAACCTCGCTGGGGGGTGTTGGGTTGCTCACGGGTGATGTGCTAAGTCTCAATCATCCTGTTATTCCAGCTGGTGATGTCAGTAATCAGACACCCGTTGCTGGCTCAGTGGCAGAATTCGGTAGCGCCGTAGATCTGATTATTTCGTTGGGTCCGGCACCGGAAGACATTGATAATGACGGCGATGGATTTACCGAGAACCAGGGAGATTGCAATGATACTGACAACACTATCCATACCGGCGCGAATGATCCATCAGCCGACGGAATTGATCAGGATTGTGATGGTATAGATGGCAACCTTAGCCTGACGTCTATTCTGATGTTGCCCGCTACGGGAGATATCCTGACGGGTGATGTGGTTAGCTTATCTGCCACCGGTATCTTTGAGGGCGGGACCAGTCAGAATCTTACTGAAATCGTCAACTGGTCAGCCGGTCCGGTATTCAGTTCTGCAACAGCGGGCGTGTTTAATGTCAGCGCGACCCGCGGCCCGGTATCCGGCTCGGCGATAATTAACGTGGTTGAACGGGTCACTGGGGACGTGGCACCACCGGTCGCGGAGATCACAGTGCCTGCTGCAGGCAGCACAGTGACGGAACCTGTAGATATTGTCGGCACCGCCACGGATGCCAATTTTCTCAAGTACACCATTGGGATTGCGCCTACGGGTGAAACGGACTTCACTGAAATTGCAAATAGCACAAGTCAGGTTACTGACGGTGTATTGGGTCAGTTTGATCCGACCGTGTTGATCAATGATCTTTATACGATTCGATTGACGGTGTTTGATCAGGGCGGAAATGTCAGTATTCATGAATCGACGATTCAGGTCGATGAGAACCTCAAGGTGGGCAACTTCAGCCTGAGCTTCACAGATCTGCATATCCCCATGTCGGGTATACCAATCAAAGTGGTTCGCAATTACGACAGCCGTGATAAACGCAAAGGTGATTTTGGTGTCGGTTGGCGACTCGATGTGCAGACACTGCGCCTGCGCAGTAACCGGGTATTGGGATCGGCCTGGCAGGTTGCCAAATCCGGCTTTACCTATGTGCTGCTGCCCACGGATGACCACAAGGTGAGTCTGGTGCTTGCCAACGGACAGGTTGAAGAGTTTGATCTGTTGGTTAATCCCATTGTCTCTGCACTGATTCCTTTCCCACCTTCTGCCATCCGAGCCAGTTACATCGCGCGGCCTGGAACCCTCGGCCGTCTGGAGAGCCTGGATAACAACAATCTGACCATCCTCGATGGTCAACCTGGTGATGTCGGGCTGCGGGATGATCTGACCAACCAGCTCTACGATCCGGACCTGTTCCGTTATACCTCAGCGGACGGCACACAGATCGTGATCAGCAAAGCGGACGGTGTGCAGAGCATCAGGGATGCAAACGGCAACACCCTGACATTTACCCCAAATGGCATCACCCACTCATCGGGTAAGAGCATTATTTTTGTGCGGGATGATCTGGGTCGTATCGCACAGATCACCGACCCGAACGGCAACAGCCAGACCTATACCTATGATGCCAATGGGGATCTGACTCATCACACGGATACAGAAAGCAACACGACAACATATGCCTATGATGCTCATCATGGTTTGATCAACCTGTTTGATCCCCTGGACCGCTCACTGCTACGAAATGAATATGGTCCCGATGGCCGACTGATCAGCACCACCAATGCGGATGGCCGGATAGTTACCCTTACCCATAATGTAGGTGCGCGGCAGGAGATTGTCACCGATATCGATGGCAGCATGACAGTGATGGAATACGATGCCAGCGGCAACGTACTCTCGGTGACCGATCCTCTCGGCAGCGTGACTAGCCACACTTATGATGGGTCGGGTAATCCTCTTACTACCACCAACGGTGAAGGTGAGACCACCACGCGAACCTATGATGCGCGTAGCAATAAGCTAACGGAAACAGACCCCCTCGGCAACACCACGACCTTTATTTACGACAGTGCCGATCGGGTGACCCGTAAAACCGATGCCCGTGGAAATAGCACAGACTTTAGCTACGATGCGCGAGGCAATCTGTTAACTCATACCAATGCGCTGGGTCTGGTTGAGCTAAGCAACAGCTACGATACAAGGGGCAACCTGCTGGTGCAGACGGATGCCCTCGGTAATACCACCCAGTATGAATATGATGCAGTCGATAATCAGATAGCCAGAACGGATGCGCTGGGCAATCGCACGACTTATACCTACGATGCCAATGGTAACCAGTTGACGGAGACAGATCGTCTCGGCAAGACCACTACTCAGCTGCTTGATGGTCGTGGACTGGCTATTCGCAGCACCGATCCTCTGGGCAATACGACGGAGTTCCAATATACCGTTACAGGTCTGTTGCAGGCCATCACCGATCCGGCAGGCAACACAACCCATCAGGTACTGAATGCAGAGGGCAGGGAACTCTCATCCACCGATGCCCTCGGTAACCTGACCGAAAACAGCTATGACATCAAAGGTAACCTGACGCGCACGACCGATCCTTTGGGTCGCATCAGAACCTTGCAGTACGATGATCTGGATCGCCAGATTGGGGCGACTGAACCGGATGGCAATGCCAGCGTGCTAATGTATGACAATGCCGGTCGCATCGTCGAGCAGATTGATGCTCGCGGCAACAGCACAAGATTTGTCTACGATTTTGCCGGCCGAAATATCAAGGTGATTGATGCGCTGTTGCAGGAGACCCGGTTCGAATATGACAGTGTGGGTAATCGAATTGGAATGGTCGATGCCAAAGGCCAGATTTTCAGTTTTAGCTATGATGCACTCGACCGTCGGGTGCAGGTAAACTTCCCGGATGGTAGCTTTGAAACCACCGCCTATGATGCTGCAGATCGCGTCATCCGTGAGACAGACGCCCTGGGTCGTTCGACCCACTACCAATACGATGCCAAGGGTAATCTCACCGGAGTGACCGATGTCCTGGGAGGTCAGACAAGCTATCTCTACGATCAGGAAGACAATCTCCTGGCTCAGACGGATGCCCGGGGTAATACAACCCGATTCATCTATGATGATGCCGACAGGCAGACCCGCAAAACCTATCCGGACGGCACTACCGAGACCCGGCAATATGATCCGGTGGGTAATGTCACAACCACCACGGATGCTAACAGCGATATAACGGTGCAGAGTTTTGATGCCAAGGGACAACTTATCGCAAAGACTTTTCCGGATGCGACCGGGGAGACATTTTCCTATACAGCAACAGGCAAGGTGGCTACGGCTGATAATGTCCAGGGCACGACAACCTATAGCTACGATGTGAATGATCGTCTGGTTCGATTGGGCAATTCCGATGGCAGCTCAATTGAGTATGGCTATGATGCCGAGGGTAACCGTACCAGTGTCGCCTCCCGCCTCATGCCGATGGCTCTGGCACGCACGACAAATTATACCTACGATGTGCTGAACCGTATCGCAACGGTCATTGACCCAGATAGCAACACCACCACTTATGCCTATGACGCCGTAGGAAATCTGGCCAGCATCGATTACCCCAATGGTGTTGTCACGACCTATACCTATGACAGTCTGAGCCGACTCTCTCTGCAGGTTCATAGCAAGGCAGGTGTTGAACTGGAACGCTTTCACTACGTGGTCAATGCCATCGGTGACAGAACCCGCGTGACACAGACTGACGGTTCGTTTGTTGAGTATGAGTATGATGGCCTGAGGCGTCTTATACGCGAGACTCACAGGAATATTTTCAACACTCTGATCTTTGACCGCAACTACATTTATGATGAGGTCGGAAACCGTACCAGTACCATTGATCTGGGCGGCACCACTATCGTTTATCTATATGACAGCGCAGATAAACTGCTTTCAGCAGGCAGCACAAGTTACGCCTATGATCCCAATGGCAACCGGAGCTCACGGGTCGATGGCGGCGGGTTGACGACCTATGACTTCGACTTTGAAAACAAGCTGACCTCAGTTAACGCATCCAGTGGTGCTGTGACCTATGGCTACAATGCTCAAGGTAACCGAACCCAACGGACCGAATCAGCAGTGACCACTCACTTCCTGGTTGATCCAATCAACCCGACGGGTGTGTCGCAGGTGCTGGGTGACTACGACAGCGCGGCAAATCCAATAGCTGAATATTTTTACGGTAACCAAATGTTGGCACAGAGTCGCAGTGGCGTGACTCACTACCTGCACAGGGATGCCAGGCAGAATGTACGCCTGCTGACGGACAGTGCCGGTAATCTTACCGATACTTACCAGTACCAGGCATTTGGCCAAGAGTTGAGCCAGTTCGGTTCAACCACCAATCCCTATCGCTATTCCGGTGAACGTGTCGACCCCACCACTGGTTTGGTGCATATGCGGGCTCGTGACTATGATCCTGCGACGGGGCGTTTTGTTGGCCGAGATCCGTTTGAAGGTGTGTTGCGTGATCCTGTCTCCCTGCATCGCTACCTTTATGCCAATGCAAATCCGGTATTCTTTTCTGATCCCACCGGGCGTTTCTCTGCGGTGGAGCTCTCTGTATCCGTCAGCATTGGTGAGATTCTGTTTAACCTTGGGCCAACCCTGATCAAAGGCACCTTTACCGCAATGATCATTAAGAAGTTTTTTGGTATCGGCTTCCATCTTCGCCAGGCAGGTTATGAGTTGATGCTGGGTCAATACAATGGACCGCACAAGTTCGAGGTGGGAACCTCCGGGTACCATGTCTTTCTCGCCGGTAATGCCTTTATCAAGATGGGTGCCATAGCGATCGATTTTGTCGATACCCTCACTGATGCTTTGTTCTCGATCACCGCTGCAAGCAAATCATTGGTTGGAGTTGCCGGCGCGGTAAGAGCTGGATCCGGAGCGGTCAGTGTGGCAAGCAACGGGGCACAGCTAGGACTTGATCTCTTCGCCTTGACAAAGAAGATTGATTCGGTCTCTGGATCAGTCAAAAATCTGCATGCAGCAGCAACCGGGAAAAGCGCAGGAAAGGATCCCAATACCACTAAGGCGGCCGCGCAGCTGGACACGGAGCGTACCAAGGCTGTTTCATTTGAGCTGTTAAAATTTGTGGTGGGTGCCTTTAGTAAAGGTAAATGACAGGGGCAGAAAAATCGGCAGTCGGTATCGCTTTCAAAATGGGACCCGCGGTAAAGGGGACATGTTTATTTAGCACTCAACCGCAAGGCAGTTCACGAAACGGCAAAATGGCATCGGCCTGAATGGTGGAGTGGTGGCATCAAAAATTAGTTGCCGCATAATGCTTTCGGCTGGACAGAATCTCAAGCCTGCCGCTTAACCTGAGCCATCCTGGCGGAAGAGGATCTCCAGACGCAGGAACAGGGCCGTGTTGATGTCACGACCGCCACCATTGTCATCCAGGGGCCAATAGACTTCCGGGATCACTTCGTAGAAGAGCCAGGGACGGTAGAAGTTGCGCCGGTAACGTGCACGGATCCGATAGGTGTTGACCTGGAAATCGGGTCGAGTCTGCCCGAACATGCCGGCATCGAAGGCGATGGCACGGTGGGAAGAGTCCCGGTAGAAATAGGTGAATTCGCTGCTCCACTCTACACCGTTACTGATCTCGGAGAGAAGCCCGTAGTTGCTCCAGCGCAGCATATCCCCACCGGTCAGGGCGTGCTCGATATCACCGCGCAGATCGGCACCAAAGCCGTCCCGGGAGTCCCAAAAGCCGGTGCCGGCCAATCGGGTCAACCAGTCCTCATCGTAACGCCAAGCCTCTCGGTAACGTGTCCGGAGTTTGGTGGCCAGGGGGTTGAGCCGGAACCCGGCGGAAAAGGACAACTTTTTCATCGCCTGATCCAGCACATCGAAGCGCAGGTTGGCGCTGCTGGTACTGGTGGCCCCGGTAGTTGCGGCGGTGGGTAGCGGCACCTCTGAATCGGTCAGACGGTCCTCTTCGGTTCCCCCCTCGATCACCAGCCGGGCCTTGCGTTGCATTCGCGGCAGTTTCACCTGCAGGCGGAATTTCGGGTCGTAGGTTGTTTCATTGCGCGATTCGAACCGTAGATCTTGAATCAGACGCAGATGAACCACCGCATCGGTCTCCTCCGCATCCCGCTCATCCCCAAAGAAACGGTCGAACCAGTTGGCTCCTGCGTCCAGGGTCTCGCCGACCCCATGCACCGAGTAGTCTAACCAGTTTTCGTCCGCTTCGGTCTCTGCGCCGGCGGGGCTAACAGCGAGCGCCAAAGCCAGGGGAATCATGATTCCCATTACTCCAGCCGACGGTCTATCTCCTGCCTTCATTCACTGCGCCTTATCTATCCTGCCGTACAATGATCTTTGACCTGTCGCCTGTCAAAGCGATGACTGCTCGTTCCCACCCGCAAGCTGTCGCAGCAATATCCACTCTTCGATTATACCGGATCCCAACCAGCCCAGGTCCGTATTTACCGCAACAGTGCTTCCGACGGCAGGTTTGAGGTATTCGCCACAAGGCAAAGTTCCTGTCCACCTCGGGGATGTTTATTCCGCTGCGCTTCGAAAAAGCAAATTACTATCCCGATATAAAATGCTAGGGAGCAGCGTTGACCACTGCCCCGGCTAATCATATTTGGCTACATTCACATCACTCACTCAGGTAGTACCCTAGGATACCTCCCAGGACGAATGCTCCAAGCGCATCGTCGTAATAGTAGTGGTGCCTTGGATAACGGTATGCCGGATATCCCCAATGGTGACGATTGCCTTTCCAATGCCGGTGATGCTGGGAATGACGGTGCTCCCTATGACGCAAGCGTTCATGCTTGCGTGGTCGCTCGGTACGATAGCTGTAGTCGATGCTCTTGATCATGCCTGCTTTATCATTGGGTTCTGCTTCCGCGGTCAGTGGGGCTCCAAGGGACATCAGAATCAAAGTGGATGCCGAGAGTGCGGTAATCAGGCTCTTGTTGCGCATTTTTAACCTCCAGGAGAGCGATTGAATTCCTCTCCTACTGGTAACGATAAGCAAGGGATACTGAACGAGAGCTTAATGATGTTTTTCGAAAATGCCTTTAGCTGTAATAGATAAAGGGGTTTATATTTTGCTTGGCATCTCTACTAACTCTGACACTTCAAGTGAACCGCCAATATCAAGAAAAGGGCAAGCCTTTGCAATCGACAGCGCCGCCTCCAAAGAATCCGCTTCAATTATTGTGTAACCAGACATTGTCGTTGCGCCTCCAATGGTAACAGTGCCATCAGAGTTTACTGTGCTTGTATTTTTAAGCGGATTTGCAGGACTAACAGCTGAGTCGCCCAATGAAGATAACCAATCCATATATTTCGAAAAATGTTGCTTACCTTCCTCTGGACTGGATGGTTGATCACCGCCTAGATAAACAATAACGTATTGAGGCATTTGCGTTTCTCCATTGTTGAAATTTAACTTTTACCGCACTTCAAAAAACATAACTTTGAAAATCTCCGGGTGGAGGGGCAAGACCCTCTTATCAAGATGATTCTTGGCCATACCTGGACATAATGTCCAGTAGTAGATTTCTCACCTAACTGGATACGCAAGATCAAGGGGGGTTGCGAATGGGTAGAGAAGCGTCCAATACCTATGCCAATTAGACAGATGCTTTGGGTGAAAGTTAATTTGTCGGAATTATTTACACCTTGGAAATTAATTGAATTTACCTTTCCGGCCACACTAACTAATTGAAATTAATCTAAATATATCCTTTAAGCTATCGATTTCTCCTCACCAATAGTCTCACGAAAAGAAGTAAAATCCTGTTTATTATCGGATTACTTTACATGTTCGGAAAATTTGTCTGCTGGAATCCCTTATATCATTGTATTCAGTGTGGTTTTTTTGCAGGCATAGTTGTTGCGTGTTATTTTGCGGGGTTGCTGTCAATCATGCTCAAGTAGTCAATGTCAGTAGGTAATTGTAAATGATTCTCAGGAGGAATTAGGAAATGAACCGATTCTTAAAGTCAGCTCTTACAGTCGGCTATGGTTTGGCCTTCCTTGCAGCCACATCTGCTCATGCTAGTTATATAGACTCTAATGGCCTTGAGTGGCGTGACCTCACTGACACTGCCGAAATCATACCCAATTCTTTGGATAGTGCATGTGATGATACAACGTTCGTTTGTAGCGGGGACGTCCTCTCCGTTTCGGTTGACGGTTGGATTTGGGCGTCTATCATCGAAGTGCGTTCTTTATTAAGCGAGCTCACCGGCCTCGACGTCTCGGTTTCCAACCCTTCCTACGCTGAGCCGGACTCGGCGTGGGCTCCATCAGCCGTCGCGGCCTTAGGCGCCACGCTCACAACAGGCACTGTCACAGCATCAATCGGTGTGTCGCGGGACTACTCGATAGCCGCTGGTGGTTACCTGAAAGGGGAGGTATGGGATTATGTGACACCGCGCGACGATTTCGTATACACGGACCGCATAATGCCCGGGCAGATCGACGATCCCGATATCGGGGCTTTCATGTATCGTCAGGCCAACGTCCCAGAACCCTCATCTCTCGCCTTGCTATTAGTTGGCTTTGCTGGTCTGGGTTTCGCAAGACGTAAACGGGTTCAAAAATAACAGATTGTACGGGCTTTACGGACAACAAAATATAAGGGTAAAAGCATGGCGCAGTTAAAAACACTTCTCATTGTCACCGTTTTCATGCTTCTCAACGTAGGCAATGCACACGCGACACTCGTCAATGTAGCACCGGGGGGAACAGCAACGGCGAGCGGGACATATCTTACAAGCACACCTGATCTCGCAATTGATGGCAACACTACCACTTTGTGGAATGCTGGCTCGTGGCCAACGCAATGGATTGAAATCGATCTTGGTTCCGTATTCCAGATTGTAGAAATTAGAGCCTGGGTTGCACAGACCCCGGCTGGGGGAACCCAACATGATGTTACTTTGGATGGTGCATCTGACTTCTCTTGGATTGGAATTACTAGTGATGGCGACATCCTGAACCATAATTATGCCACTGCGGCCAGCGCGCAAACAGTAAGGATCACTACCACAAGTAGCCCTAGCTGGGTTGCCTGGAATGAGATTGAAATCTGGGCACAGGTACCCGAACCTTCCACTCTTGCCCTAATGGGCCTAGGCTTAGCTGGACTTGGCTTTGCCAGCCGCAAAAAGAAACAAGCATAAGAACTAAATCAAAGCCGTAATGACAGGCCTCGCCTCGTGCGGGGCTACGGCCATCCTCTTACCCCAAACATCCTTAGCTTGTCAGCTGTGGTGGGCTATCGGGCTTTGTCTGGTTCTGGGACGCCTGAGCAAGCCTCCAGCATCCTTGTCAGCTCTTTGATTGTCTCCTGCTCCTGCGCGGGGTCGTCATGTTTGATTTCGTCGACCTTGAGAGTTGAATTCCCAGAGGTTAAGACGAGACCTTTGACCAGTCCGGTTTGGATTGTTTTCTCTTTTGCCACGCTTTGTTCTTCGAGTTGTTCAAATAGTTCATCAATTGTCACTCGATACCTGCGAGCCGGCACGACCGCACGTTGTCTGCTGTCAGTAGACAATGAGCGCCGTACCTCCCGTCTGTTGAGGGGGAAGTAGTGCCGGTACCGGGCGGGGATCACGGTGCGGAAGTACCAAATGCCGTGACGGTTTTTCCAGAGAAGGCGGATGTCTTCACTTTTCTGACCTGAGTGGATCACTACGGGCCAGAAAAGTAAGAAATCCTTATTTATCAATAAGTTGGTGGAGGCGGGCGGATTCGAACCGCCGTCCGCGAGTCCTCTGCCTGAGGTTCTACATGTTTAGTCCGGTCTATTATTTTTAGCTGGCTGCCACCCGACGGACAGGGTGTGCAGATAGCGATTTCGGTAAAGTTTTAACGAATTCGCCCCGAACAAGCTTCATCGCGATCTTATGAGATATGACGCCTGATTGGTCCGAAGACCCTGGACGCATAAGCACGGCTCCAGTCAGACGGCATTCTACCGGTTATTAAGCGGCGAGTGCGTAGTTGTCGTCGTTGGCAACTATAAGTTTACAGCTAGTTTTACGAGGTAATCTGCCCCTCGACATGCACCTAAGGTTTTGTAACCCCCGTCGAAGCCTACGTCGCCCCCAAGGAGAAACTTTTCTCAAGTCTCAAGAGTAGACATTATAAATTACCAGGAAGTTCCGCGCCATGCCGAAGTGAGGTTGGATTAGCCGCGTTTGAAGATTCGCTCTTTCTCCCGCTTCCAGTCACGGTCTTTGTCGCTGCTGCGTTTATCGTGCTGTTTTTTACCTTTTGCCAGACCGATTTCCAGTTTAGCGTAGCCTTTTTTCCAGTAGAGTGCGGTGGGAACCAAGGTGTAGCCTTTTCGCTCCACCAAGCCGATGAGTTTGCTTAGTTCGCGGCGGTGCAGCAACAGTTTTCGGCTGCGGGTCGGATCGGTCGTGACATGAGTGGACGCGGTTTTGAGCGGAGTAATATGGGCGCCAAAGAGGTAGGCCTCGCCGTTCTGAATGATGACGTAGCTTTCCTTGATCTGCACGCGTCCCTCGCGCAGGCTCTTGACCTCCCATCCCTGCAGGGAGATGCCCGCCTCGTAGCGCTCTTCGATAAAAAAGTCGTGCTTCGCCTTCTTGTTGAGGGCGATGGTCGAGCCGCCGGAGGATTTCGCTGATTTTGATTTTTTTCCCATCGGCGCATTCTATGCGAGTGGGCATCTATCGGCCAGTCCTGCCTTGTTATAGAGGTTGATTTCAGGCAAAATAAATCGCTTTCGATCAAGCGCTTCAGGGGACACAGTTTTCGCATGACTGAACGGACATCCATCCACGGCCAGTGGTCATCCAGGCTGGTCTTTATCCTGGCTGCCACGGGCTCAGCGGTGGGATTGGGCAATATTTGGAAATTCCCCTACATCACCGGCGAGAATGGTGGGGGTGCATTCGTTTTGGTCTATCTGCTCTGTATTGCTGTGGTGGGTATCCCGATCATGATGGCGGAGGTGATGCTGGGACGGCGTGGCCGGCAGAGTCCGATCAACACCATGACGGCGCTGGCAAAGGAGGAGGGCGCTTCGTCTGCCTGGTCTCTGGTTGGCTGGAGTGGTGTGCTGGCCGGTTTTATTATCCTCTCTTACTACAGCGTGATCGCCGGCTGGGCTTTGGCCTATGTCTTTCGGGTGGCCGGAGGGCTTTTCAATGGTGCCGATGCGGCAGGGGTGCAGGCGGTTTTTACCGGTCTTACCGGTGATCCGGAACGCTTGATTGCCTGGCATACCCTGTTCATGTTGATGAGCATGGCGGTGGTGGCGCGCGGGGTGCGGGCTGGTTTGGAAAAGGCGGTGACCTACCTGATGCCGGCGTTGTTTGTGCTGCTGCTTGTGCTGCTGGGGTATGCGATGAGTACGGGGGCGTTCATCGACGGCCTGAAATTTCTCTTTCAACCCGATTTCGGCAAGCTGTTCTACGTCTGTGAAACTGTCGCTGGAACCGAAAGTTGTGAGCTGTCCGGCAGTCCCGTTCTGGTGGCGATGGGACACGCTTTCTTTACCCTGAGCCTGGGTATGGGGGCGATTATGGTTTACGGCTCCTATATGCCGAAGGGAACCTCTATCGCCCGTTCAGCGGTGTTGATTGGGCTGCTGGACACCCTGGTTGCGCTGATTGCAGGCATGGCGATATTCCCCATTGTGTTTGCCAATGGCCTGGAGCCCGGTTCAGGCCCCGGGCTGATCTTTCAAACCCTGCCGATTGCCTTCGGCGCCATGCCCGGCGGACAGTTCTTTGGGACTCTGTTTTTCGTCCTGCTGGTCTTTGCAGCCTGGACCTCGGCGATCTCGCTGATCGAACCGGCCGTGGCCTGGTTGGTGGAGAATCGCGGCTTGAGCCGCGTACGCGCAGCTGGGGTGATCGGTATGACGACCTGGGTTTTGGGGCTTGGCAGTATCTTCTCCTTTAATATCTGGTCGGGAGATGAGTACAAGCTGTTTGGTATGACATTCTTTGATCTGCTGGACTACCTGGCGGCCAATATTATGTTGCCGCTGGGTGGTTTGCTGATTGCACTGTTTGCCGGCTGGCTGATGAAACGGGAATCGAGTGTGGATGAGTTTGCCATGCAGGCTTGGCGTTATGACCTGTGGCGGGTGTTGATCCGCTATGTTTCGCCACTGGCTGTTGTGGTCGTCTTTCTTAATGCTATCGGGATCTTTTGAGTATGCCGATAGTGAGTAAAAGCGCCCTGGTTCATCATTCTGCGGAAGAGATGTACCGGTTGGTGTGTGACTTTGAGTCTTATCCGGAGTTTCTCCCCTGGTGCAGTGCCAGCCGCCTGATCTCAAGAACTGAGGATCAGATCTGTGGAGAGCTGGAGGTTTCCCGCCTTGGTATTCGGCAGCGTTTTTCAACCTGCAATGCGCTGGTCGCCAATGAACGGATGGATATACAGTTGCGTGATGGACCATTCAAGAAATTGCAGGGTGGTTGGCGATTCACTCCCCTCAAAGCCGATGCGAGCAAGGTGGAATTGGTACTGGATTTCGAGTTCTCAGGAAAATTGATCGATGCTGCTTTCGGCAAGGTTTTTAACCATATTGCCACCACGATGGTAGATTCGTTTTGTAAGCGGGCAGATGAGGTGTACCGTGACTGATAAAGGTATTCTGGTAGAAGTGGCCTATGGGAAGCTTGATGAGCAGGTCATTCTTGAGGTCGAAGGTGCATCCGGCATGACGGTGCGCGAGGCCATCGAATCGTCAGGGGTTCTGGAGCAGTTTCCTGAGATAGACCCGGACTCAGTCAAGGTGGGTATTTTCGGCAAACTCACCAAGCAGGATACGGTATTGAACAGTGGTGACCGGGTGGAGATTTATCGGCCACTGATTGCTGATCCCAAGGAGGCGAGAAAGAAGCGCGCTGCCGAGGGTAAGGTAATGAGGAAAGGTGGCGGCGATCAGAGCTGAGATGGCTGGACGCTTTTCACGCAGCTAATTTAGGGTAGGCCGGTTCAAGCGTAGCGGAACCGGCAGAAGTTCTAGTCATCCTCTATATCGAGACCGGCTTTCTGCAATGCCTTGTCTACGATGCCCAATTCGCCAGTGTAGTCGGGTACGCTGACAACGAGTTCTTTCTTTTCCTTCTGTTCAGCAATGTTTTCCGCAGGTTTGATGTCTCCACTGTAACGGACCATTGAGTTACCGTCGAAAAAGACGGAAAAGTGCTTGATCTCCAGAGGATCGTTGCGCCTCTTTATGCTGAAAAGGTAATCCCATCGGTTCTGATGAAAGACATCCACCAGGAGAGGGGTGCCGAGTAAGAATCGCACCTGCTTTCGGCTCATTCCAGGCTTGAGTTCAGCCACCACTTCAGGGGTGACGATGTTGCCCTGTTGGATGTCAGGAATATGGACCAGGGAGAAGTCCTGCCAGCTTGAACAACCACCAAGGACGAGGAGAGTGCTGACCAAAAGAGAGATGAGAATCTTTTGCATTACGAGTACAATTCAATGAAAATCAATGTTGGATGATACCTCATCACCTTCTGAAAAACACGAAGGCGGAGTAGTGATAAGTGGATAATCAGGAAATTAGAAAAGCGGGCTTGAAGGTTACCCTGCCAAGGGTAAAGATTCTTGAGCTACTTGAAGCGAGTGTGCCCCGCCACGTCAGCGCCGAAGATGTCTATAAGATGCTTCTGGAAAAGGGCGAGGAGATCGGTCTGGCGACTGTCTATCGGGTGCTGACCCAGTTTGAAACAGCGGGTTTGGTTACCCGGCATAATTTTGAGGGAGGGCACGCGGTATTTGAATTGGATCGTGGAGAACATCACGATCACATCGTCTGTGTACTCTGTGGGAAGGTTGAAGAGTTTATGGATGCCACTATTGAAGAACGGCAAAAAGAGATTGCCGCAGAGCATGGGTTTGAAATGGAAGACCACTCTCTGATTATCTATGGGCGTTGCAGCAATCCTTCATGTCCGGGCCGGGAATAGTGACAATCGCCCTGCGCTTCTTGATGAACCCCGTGTAAGGAGTTGTGATTCTCAAGCTCAGCCAGCACTACTACCCCTGATTCCTTGCGGCAGAGACAATTTTCAGACAAGGGGGTGATCCTGTCTCCGGGGATGATTGCTGTCCCTTATTGCAGCAGATAACCTCTGGCGTTCCGGTCAATCCGAGTGTGAGCATGGATGTTCGGACAGGTGGGGTGATGTCCGATGAAAGCACCCCTGAATCCTGGTGGTGGATGAAGAACTCGGTCCAGGTAGACTCCAGTATATCCGCTACGACGATCAACATGCGGGTTCTCAGCGGCTGTCCTTTGTCTCCAAGTGCAATATACAAATCGAGCAGAGCGCCAGCGATGCCTGCCTCATCATTGAGACGTAAGTGGAGATAAATTCGTTGTACATGAGAGCGCAGATCGGAAGGCTCATGTGTGATCTGCCGGGCCAGGTAGCTCGAAGCCTGCTCCCACCAGTTGCCGGCGTTCAACCAGAGTTGCTTTGCATCAGGAATACGAAATGCGGCCTCGATATCGGGATCGATCTCCCGAACACGCCGGAGTTGATGCTCATGGTCAGAGTGGGTGATGAGTCGCACTTTGCTTTGCCAGAGTATTTGGTGCCGGTTCGTTACCAGTTAAATGGGCTCCAACGCCCGTCCCGCCAAGTTTACCACAGATGCGACCTCTCTCTGACATAGATCAATATTGACAGTGAGTGAAGACTTGATGCCATCAAATGGCGATATCGAGGTCTTGGATCAAATCATTTTGATGATGTTTTCCGTTGCACGCTTTACGTCGAGAAAGATTAAACCCAGTTTTGCTGTGGGTTTTGCCAATACAGTGACTACCGCCTCCTCGCCGGCGTGCATCATAAGCACGTAACCTTTGTTGCCTTTCACCAGGACCTGTTCGAGCTCTCCGCGGGCAAGTTCCTGGGCGGTACGGTCTCCCAATGAGAGCATGGCGGCACTCATCGCGCCAACCCTGTCTTCATCCATTCCCGCAGGCAGTTGTGATGCCATCATCAAACCATCCGTGGAGATAACCCCGGATGCTTCGATATCGGCTGAAGTACCGTTAAGATCACTCAATATAGAGTTCAGCATGTCTGAGCGCATGTTTATGTCCCCAACTTTATAAAATTGTTGTAGATTTCTGTTGTTATCATTGTCTTTATAGCTCCGGCGGGGGAGAAGTGAATTTCTCGACCTTGACCGGCGGTGCTTCTCCATAAATTCATGGTACGGAGGCAAGGGTGGGTTTTCCTACCCATTCAGGTTTCCATAACGTTTGTTCAATGCCCAAATCAGCTGGGTCAATGCCGGCTGATTAAGATGTGGTATGCCGCCAATGACGAGCACAAATCGGTGTTCGCCAATGTAGATTGGCCAGAATCCAACCTGGCTGTTTCCTGCTGCGTCCACCAATGCCCACGCGCTGGTCCAGAATTCCAACTTATCATGCAAAATGTTGAGCCGACGTTCGTGCATCGAGGCAATGTCAGCGCTGATAGCGGATAGATACATCGCAGTTTCGTTGGAAAAACCCAGGGAATAGATAGAAAATCCCTGATAATCCGCCAAAATGACTTTGCCGCTGCCTGAAAGCTTTGGGAGCAATCTTGGCAACAACTGCTCGATGATTTCCTCCGGCGCTGCGTGTCTCTCTTCAAAACCCTCGATCCAGCCCATGGTCTGGGCTTTGTAGAGCGTTTCCAGTGTCTCTTCTTCGTCGACTTGGCTCCAGGATATCAAGTTTTCCAGGGTCAAACGATGGCTCGACTCCCCATCCATCATGGCGCGCAGCATGATTCTGGCTAATGTCGGGTCGGGTGCAGAGACACAATAGTAGGCACCAGCGGGCGTTGGGAGTACAAACAAACCCTGCGTTAAAAGATAGTTTTCCACGTCAGGCAGCCAATTCCAGATCCAATGAAACCACTAATGCTTCGACAAGTAATGCTACGTCGATTTGGTTTCTCGCATCTACCGAAAAAACGGGAATATTAGGAAGGACGTTCCGTAGTTGCGCCTGATAATCGTTGATTCTTGGGGAAATGCAGATATCTGTTTTGGTGATGCCGATGGCAATGCGACTTTTTTTGGTGAACTTTTTGAATGCCCGGAGGAAAAAGTGCAGTTCACTGAAGGGGTCTGGATGGGTGTTGTCGATGAGCAGTACCAGGCCAGTGCTGCCCTTGCTCAGAATATCCCACATGAAGTCAAAGCGTGTTTCGCCAGGCGTGCCGTAGAGATGAAGGGTTTTAATTCCCGGCAGCTGCATTGTCCCGTAATCCATGGCGACGGTGGTGGTCGTTTTGGAATCCCGGGATATGTCGGTAGCCTGGGCCTCGGTAGTCAGGGGAGGGGTAGTGCAGACGCTGGTGATTGCTGTGGTCTTACCTGCACTAACCGGCCCAGCAAAGAGTATTTTGTAGTTATCCATCAGGTGGTTAGGGGAGGCAGACCTAGTGCAGGCTTAACTGACGCAGGATTTTTTGGAACAACGTTTTGTTGCCGTTGGACTTGATGGGGTTTTCTTCGGTGGCGATTTTCTCATTTATGCTTTCCTCCGTGGTTGCCAGTCCGATTGCATGAGCGGCGCTGAAGAAGGAAAAAACATAGCGTTGCGGGATTTCCAATGCCTGGGCGGTACTGGCCAGCGTGTGTGCCTGTTTTGCCCAAAGCGCAGCAATTCGAGTGGCTTGGGGAAAAATCTGCAAACGCGTCAGATTGGGCCAGTGTTTAAATACGACCGTATTGTTGGGGCTGACGTTGACGGGAATCCGTCCCAGGCTGGTCCAGAGCGTGAGTTCCCAAACAAAAGCTTCCACGGGGCGGCGATGGGTCTGGCCCGGTATGTCGCATACTGAATCCTGTACAGAGAGCAGGTATTCATCATCGTTGACTGGTTGGGAGGCCAGCGACTGTAGCCGTTGGCCGTCAATTTCAACCAAAACTTCTCCGGTCATAGGAACAATGGTAATTGAGCCGTGGCTACTTGAGATGCTGACTGGTCGCCCGGAGGTTTCAGCAAGCTTGACAGCCTTCTGTACACGTCCGATCAGAAATCTTTTTGGATCGTATTGCACCCAGGCGAGCTGGGTTTCATTATCCAGGTCCACGTCAGGTGTTGAGCCGATGAATGGCGCAGTATTTTTTGTTTCTTGTTCGCCAACTGAGATCTGCTTGGTTGCCGCGTAGGCAGGTTCGCTCAGAAGCGGTGGGTTGTCGGCCTGCCCATCCTGCCTGTATGCACTCAATTGGGTGCGTCTGATCTTCTCTTTTTTCAACAGCGCCTGTAGCGATTTTATTTTATTCCGTAGCTCCTGATGGTGGCCGCTAAGCGCCAACTCAGTTTCAGCAGATGGTTTGGGCAGGGAGACCGGTGCCACTTGTCTCTGTTGGAGATGCAGCTTCTCGCGGATTTTTTCCAGCTCACTGTGCAGCAGATCTGCCTGCAATGGTTTTTGCAGCCATTTTGCGTTTTCTACCTCCGTCTTATGTAGGGAGAGCAGAATAGCAGGGCAGTTGTGTTGGCGCTCTGCGTGTTTTGCCCAATAAGACTTACCACGGAGGCCATCCAGGTCGATAAGGCAGATGTCGGCGGACTGTGGATCCACAGCCACGACATAGTCGCCCTGACATCTGTCTGAAAAGAAGTACCGCAATCTGTTTTCGAGGCGCTCGTTGATATCGAGCAGGGCGACTTTCAGTGGCCTGTAGTCTGTCTTCTGGGGCATTGCACAGGTCGCGATGAATGATTGCTCAATAGGGGTATCGTTGCTCTGCTTTTGAACTTTCATAACTACACTTTTAATCTTGTGGCTACTTGTATAGAACTCAGAATAACGCGCAGCGAGGTTCTTAAGATAGGGCATGAAACCTAATTTTACATCGGGTTGGATCTGTCCGCCAAATCATCATTCAGATCTTCGGGATAGTGTCCTGATGGGCAAGAGCTGGGAAGTGTGTCACAAAAGCACAATGAAATGGCGGGGGGCTGGATAATGAGGCCAGGAAATGATGATTGTTTACAATACGCCCACTGGAGTGATTACCGCCTGTCCGCGAGTGAGATCATCTCTTCTGCGTGGGCGAGCGTCTGTTCAGTGATTTCGATGCCGCCCAACATGCGGGCGATCTCCTGGATTCGGTTCTCATCCCCCAGTGGGGTGATCTCCGTGCGGGTCAGCTTATTGGTCGTGCTTTTCTGCACCTGGAGGTGGTTCAAAGCCTGTGCCGCTACCTGGGGCAGGTGGGTGACGCAGAGAATTTGCCTGGACTCACCGAGGGTGCGCAGCATCTGGCCTACGATCTCAGCCACACTGCCGCCGATGCCGACGTCGACCTCATCGAATACGAGGGTCGGGGTATCACCGTAACGGATGGTGGCGACCTGGATGGCCAGGCTGATGCGGGAGAGTTCACCGCCGGAGGCCACCTTGTTAAGGGGTTGCAGGGGCATGCCTGGATTGGCGGAGACCATGAATTCGATCTGCTCAAGCCCCGAGCCGTTGGCGTCTGCTGCGTTGATCTCCTTTAGGGTGACATCGAAACGTCCACCGGGCATACCCAGTTGTTGCATGGCGGCACTGATCTCCTGAGCCAGTCGTTTGCCGGCCTGACGGCGCTTGCCGCTCAGTTTTTTCGCCTGCCCTAAAAACGCCTCCCGCTGTTTTTCAACACGAACGGACAGGGTCTCCAGCTCTATATCGGCGTTCTCCAACTGCGCCAGCTCCTGCAGGATCTGCTGCAGGCGTTGGGGGAGTCTCTCCGGGCTGACCCGGTATTTTCGCGCCATGTCATGCAGTGCGCCGATGCGCGCTTCCACCTGCTGCAGGCTTTCGGGATCGAGCTCAAGGCCTGAGAGGTAGTCACGCAGGCCGATCAGGGCCTCATCCACCTGAATCAGGGCGCTCGCCAGCATTTCTCCGGGTTCTTCGAGATCGCTGTCCAGCTCCTGCAGTGCGCTGAGTTCATCACTCAGACGTGCGAGTTGGCTGCGCAGTGAGGGTTCGTTCTCATCGAGCCCATCGATCACCGCTCCGCACCCAAAACGCAGTCGCTCCAGGTGGCTCAGACGTTTGTGGTCCCTGTCCAGCGTCTCGATCTCTGCGGCGGAAGCACCAAGCTGCGACAACTCATCGGCCTGAAATCGCAGCAGGTCCAGTCGGGAGGCCCGGTCTGCAGCAGCGGCCAGCAGGGTTTCCAGTTGTTCAAATGATTTGCGGTAGTCTCTGAATGACTCATCGATTGCTTTTGTCAGGGCAAGATGGCCCCCGTAGGCATCGAGCAGACGCCGCTGATAGTGGGGGCGCAGTAGTGATTGATGCGCGTGCTGGCCATGAATCTGCACCAAACGTTGCCCCAGTTCCTGGACCTGTTGGATAGGGACAGGGCGACCGTTGATATAGGCGCGGGAGCGGCTCTCTCTGGAGAGCACTCGTCGCAGCAGGCAGTCGTTCTCATCGTCGAGGGAGTGATCCTGGAGCCAGCTGTGGATCTCCGGCAGGGCTGAGATATCGAAGATGGCGGTGATTTCGGCCCGTTCACTGCCGCTCCTGATCATGCTGTTGTCCGTTTTGCCGCCGAGGGCCAGACCAAGGGCATCGATCAGGATAGATTTACCCGCCCCCGTCTCACCTGTGAGGGCGCTCAGCCCGGAAAAAAGGTCCAGCTCCAGTGCTGCAACGATGGCCAGATTACGAACATATATCTGCGTCAGCATCAGCCCCAGCCCAACTTGGCGCGCAGAAGATTGTAGTGATCGTGTCCGCGGGGATGGATCAGTCGAACCGGGTGCTCCGCCTTGCGGATGCGGATTATCTCCCCCTCCACCACCGGAAGCGTGGCCTGGCCGTCACAGGTGACCCGGACATGTTCCGCATGACCCTGGGCCAGGTGAATCTCCACTTCACTGTCACCGTCCACCACGATGGGGCGGTTGCTCAGGGTATGGGGGCAGATGGGGACCAACACCAGAGCATTGAGCGAAGGCATCAGCAGGGGGCCACCGCCGGAGAGGGCGTAGGCCGTGGAACCGGTCGGTGTGGAGATAATGAGACCATCAGAGCGCTGATCATTGACCAGTTTGCCGTTGATATAGGTCTCGAATTCGATCATGCGGGCAATATTCCATTTGTGCACCACCACGTCATTGAATGCAGGGATGGCATTGCTCGAACCCTTGCCTTCACCGATGGAGGCCTGCAGCATGAAGCGCCGCTCCTCATCGTAATCCCCAGCCAGAATGGCGTCGAGATGGGGCAGCATCTCTTCGGGTGAGATATCAGCGAGAAAACCGAGTCTGCCAAGATTGATGCCGAGAATGGGGGTGTCCTGGTCTGCCAGTACACGGGCAGCGTGCAGCAGAGTGCCGTCACCACCCACCACGATCACCAGGTCGCTGTTACTGGGTAGGTCGATTTCGGGAATGCCGGGCAGGGGACGCCCCTCCAGCAGTTTGCAGGTGGCCTCTTCCAGCAGTACCTCGTGACCGCGCCGGGACAGGAAATCCCAGAGACGGCGGGTTGTCGCCTTGACGGTCGGATCCCCGTGCTTGCCGATCAATCCGATGCGCTGGAAAGGCTGGTTCATTTTATTAGCGGCTCCTTAGTGCCGGGAATCATCGGTTTTATTCAGGGAAACTTAGCATGTGCTTCAGACCAATCCAAGCATTCAGAAGGCTTATATTCCTTGACTCAAAAGGGGTGAGTTGCTAGCTTTCACCCGGTTTTGGCACTCGATATAAAAGAGTGCTAACAGCGTGCCTTTGCGGAGGGCTTTTTGGCAACGAAGAAGGTAATCAGTGAAAGCGGGGTTGGCGAACGTGCCCAGCACTTTCTCAAAGTGCTGATTGAACGCTATATCCGTGATGGTCAGCCCGTGGGTTCCAGAACCCTGGCGAAGGATGCCGGGATGGATCTGAGTCCTGCGACCATCCGCAATGTGATGTGCGACCTGGAGGATCTCGGGCTGGTGGCGTCGCCACATACCTCGGCCGGGCGGATCCCCACAGTGACCGGTTTTCGCATGTTCATCGATTCTCTGCTCACTGTGCAGCGGCTGCAGGCGGGAGAGGTTGAACGCATTCGCTCGGAGCTGGCTTATTCTGGTGATGCGGGTAACCTGCTGACCTCAGCCTCGCAACTGCTCTCCGGCGTGACGCACATGGCCGGGGTTGTGACGGTCCCGAGGCGGGAACGCACGGCATTCCGTCAGATCGAGTTCCTGCCGCTATCCGAAAATCGGGTGTTGGCGATCCTGGTAACCAATGATGGCGAGGTGGCTAACCGTATCCTCAATACCCATCGGGATTTTACCCGCCTGGAGTTGGATCAGGCCGCCAATTTTCTCAACCACTCCTTCTCCGGACTGGAGATGGAGAAGGTGCGTAGCCGGGTGCTGGAAGAGCTGAATGCCGCCCGCGAAAGTTTCGATCAGACCATGGCCCAGGCGCTGGAGATGGCGGGAGAGGTGGTCGATGCGAGCGCACCACGCGAAGATTGTCTCATTGCCGGGCAGACCAATCTGATGGAGTTCGAGGATCTGGCCAGTCTGCAGCAGCTGCGCAAACTGTTCGATGCCTTTGCCGAGAAGCGCGAGATCCTCCATCTGCTCGATCAGTTCCACAATGCCGATGGAGTGCAGATCTTCATTGGTGAGGAGTCGGGTTTTCAGATGCTTAACGGTTGTTCGATTGTGACCGCCCCTTACCAGGTGGATGAAGATGTGGTGGGTATGCTGGCTGTCATCGGCCCAACCCGCATGGAGTATGAAAGGGTGATCCCCATTGTCGATGTCACGGCAAAGATTTTGGGTGCGGCCTTGAAAAACAGATAGCAACCCCAATTTGTCGGGTAATTCAGAGCAAAATTTTGAGATTCAGAGGTTAAGTGAGAGATGGATAAGGATCAGCCGGCAGAGTCCAGCGAAGAGATAGATAAGGTAGAGGATGTGAGCGAAGAGAAGGCCGCGGAAACCGTGGTTGAGGGCGAAGTCGTCACCAACGAGGAGGACTCCCCGGAGGGGCTGACGAAGTTGCTGGAAGACGCCCGCAGCAAGGCAGACGATCACTGGGATCAGCTGATGCGTACACGTGCCGAGATGGATAATCTGCGTAAGCGTCAGGAACGCGATCTGGAAAATGCCCATAAATTCGCGCTGGACAAATTCTCCCAGGACCTGCTGCAGGTCTGGGACAGTCTGGAGTTGGGTCATCAGGCCGCGCAGGAAGAGAGCGCCGATGTGGAGAAGCTGCAGGAAGGCACGGAGCTGACCCTCAGGCTGCTCAAAACCGTGATGGAGAAAAATGGTGTGGAGCAGGTCGATCCTACGGGTGAGATCTTCAATCCGGAATTCCATCAGGCGATGTCGATGCAGGAGCGGGATGACGTGGAGCCCAATACGGTGGTGGCTGTTGTGCAGAAGGGTTACCGCCTGAATGGCCGCCTCATTCGTCCGGCAATGGTGATGGTTTCCAAGGTGCCGTCAGCACCCGTTGATGAACAGGCTTGAAGTTTTTTTGGCTGACCCCATTTATAGAGTCAGTTAGCAAGAATCAGCACATTAATTTTAGATATAGAATTCGGAGATAGAGAGACATGGGCAAGATCATAGGAATCGATCTGGGTACCACCAACTCCTGCGTGGCAGTGATGGAAGGTGATACCGCAAAGGTGATCGAAAACAGCGAAGGTGATCGTACCACCCCCTCCATCATCGCCTATGCGAATGATGGTGAGATCCTGGTGGGTCAGTCGGCCAAGCGTCAGGCGGTTACCAATCCCGACAACACCCTGTTTGCCATCAAGCGCCTGATCGGTCGTATGTTCAAGGACGATGTGGTGCAGCGCGATATGGATATGGTGCCCTACAAGATTGTCAAAGCCGACAATGGCGATGCCTGGGTCGATGTCAGTGGCAAAAAGATGGCCCCGCCGGAGATCGCTGCGAAGATCCTGCAGAAGATGAAGAAGACCGCTGAGGATTATCTTGGTGAAGATGTGACCGAAGCGGTGATCACCGTTCCGGCCTACTTCAACGACTCCCAGCGCCAGGCCACCAAAGATGCGGGCCGTATCGCAGGTCTCGACGTCAAGCGCATCATCAACGAGCCTACTGCTGCGGCCCTGGCCTACGGCATGGACAAGAAGCGTGGCGACCAGACTCTGGCGGTCTATGATCTGGGCGGCGGCACTTTCGATATTTCGATCATCGAAATCGCCGAGATTGATGGCGAACACCAGTTCGAGGTGCTCTCCACCAACGGTGATACTTTCCTCGGTGGTGAAGACTTCGACATGCGCATCATCGACTTCCTGGTCGCGGAGTTCAAAAAGGATCAGGGCGTGGATCTGCGCAACGACCCACTGGCCCTGCAGCGCCTGAAAGAGGGTGCGGAGAAGGCCAAGGTCGAACTCTCCAGCAGCCAGCAGACCGATATCAATCTGCCCTATATCACGGCGGATCAGACCGGTCCCAAGCATCTCAACATCAAGCTGACCCGCGCCAAGCTGGAGTCGCTGGTGGATGATCTGGTGACTCGCACCATCGACCCCTGCAGGATCGCCCTCAAGGATGCAGGTCTCTCCACCTCTGACATCGACGAGGTGATCCTGGTCGGTGGCCAGAGCCGTATGCCGAAGGTACAAGAGCAGGTACAGGCCTTCTTCGGCAAAGAGCCGCGCAAGGACGTCAACCCCGATGAGGCAGTAGCCATCGGCGCCGCTATCCAGGGTGGTGTATTGGGTGGTGAGGTCAAGGACGTGCTGCTGCTCGACGTCACTCCGCTCTCCCTGGGTATTGAAACCCTGGGTGGCGTGATGACCAAACTGATCGACAAGAACACTACCATCCCCACCAGCGCGTCCCAGGTATTCTCCACCGCCGATGATAATCAGACTGCGGTGACCGTGCATGTGCTGCAGGGTGAGCGCGAACAGGCGGGAGCCAATAAATCCCTGGGTCGTTTCGACCTGACCGACATCCCGCCGTCAGCCCGTGGTGTGCCGCAGATCGAGGTGAGCTTCGATATCGATGCCAACGGCATCCTCAATGTTTCAGCCAAAGACAAGGCAACCGGCAAGGAACAGTCGATCATCATCAAGGCTTCTTCAGGTTTGAGTGATGATGAGGTCGACCGCATGGTGAAGGACGCCGAGGCGCATGCCGATGAAGATCGCCAGTTCCAGGAGCTGGCAACGGTTCGCAATCAGGCGGACAACATGATTCACGCCACCAAAAAATCGATGGAAGAGCTTGGCGACGACAAGCTGGAAGCCGGTGAGAAGGACGCCATCGAAGCGGCGATCAAAGATCTCGAAGAGGTGATGAAAGGCAACGACAAGGATGCCATTGAGGCGAAGACCAAGGTACTCACCGATGCTTCGTCGAAAATGGCCGAACGTCTCTACGCCCAGCAGGGTGGTGACGCGGGCGCCGCCGAAGCTGCGGCGGGTGCTGCCGGCGCAGCAGGCGACGACGCCGGTGCTCAGGGCGGTGCCGACGACAATGTGGTCGATGCCGAGTTTGAAGAGGTCAAAGACGACAAAAAGTAAGGCCGGATTGCCTTGCTGAAATACCGCGCATCGACCCTTCGGTTGGTGCGCGGTTTTGGCATTTATTGGGGGAACGCTTTGCGTTTCATATATCATATGAATTTGAAGTTCGGTTCAACAGCGCATGTCTAAACGCGATTACTACGAAGTACTGGGTGTACAAAAGAACGCCAGTGAGGCTGAGATAAAGAAGGCCTACCGGCGTCTCGCCATGAAGTTTCATCCTGACCGGAATACCGGAGACGAGGCGGGTAAGGCTGAAAAGAGTTTCAAGGAGGCCAAAGAGGCCTATGAAATTCTCTCAGATGCCCAAAAGCGGGCTGCCTTTGACCAGTTTGGGCATGCCGGTGTCGATTCCAGCATGGGCGGCGGGCCGGGAGGATTCGGCGGCGGCAACGCAAATTTCAGTGATATCTTCGGCGATGTCTTCGGCGATATCTTCGGTGGTGCCCGAGGCGGCGGCGGTGGTCCTCGTGTACAGCGTGGTTCCGATCTGCGCTACAACCTGCAGCTTTCACTGGAGGATGCAGTCTCCGGCACCACCGTGAAGATTCGGGTGCCCACGCTGGTCAAGTGTGATACCTGTGGTGGTACGGGTGCAAAGAAGGGTTCCAAGCCCAAGGTCTGCGACACTTGCGGAGGGCAGGGTCAGGTACGTATGCAGCAGGGATTCTTCTCTGTGCAGCAGACCTGTCCGCGCTGTCATGGAAAGGGCTCCGTCATCGATAATCCGTGTACAAGCTGTCATGGTCAGGGTCGGGTGCAGGAGCACAAGACCCTTTCGGTGAAAGTGCCGCCAGGGGTCGATACCGGTGACCGTATCCGTCTTTCCGGTGAGGGTGAGGCTGGCGAGAATGGCGGTCCTTCAGGCGACCTCTATGTGCAGGTCGTGGTCAAACCCCACGGAATATTCAAACGGGAGGACAATCACCTCTATTGTGAAGTGCCGATCAGTTTTTCCGTCGCGGCGCTGGGGGGGGAGCTTGAAGTGCCGACCCTCGGTGGTAAGGTAATGCTCAAGATCCCGGCAGGGACCCAGACCGATCGCATGTTCCGCATGCGCGGCAAGGGGGTGAAGCCGGTACGTGGCGGTGCTGTGGGTGATCTGCTCTGCAAGGTGCAGGTGGAGACACCGGTAAACCTGACCGATGAGCAGCAAGAGTTGCTAAGAAAATTTGATGAAACCATGAAAAAAGGTGGCAGTAAGCACAGTCCTCAGTCCAGCACCTGGGTGGATGGTGTAAAGAAGTTTTTTGAAGGAATGGGCTTTTAGTTATATAACTGCCATAACGGGCTGATGATCCGCTGGTTAACCGAGCAACTGAGAGGATAATAATATGACGCGTGTAGCCATTGTAGGTGCGGCAGGGCGTATGGGAAGGACGCTGATTCAGGCAGTGAATGAAGCGGAAGGACTGGTTCTGAGCGCGGCAACCGAGCGGTTGGACAGTAATGTGCTCGGCATGGATGCCGGAGAGATGATCGGTATCGGAAACCTTGGTGTTTCCATCGCCGACTCGCTGGAGGATGTGGTGGATGATTTTGATGTGGTGATCGACTTCACTGCGCCAAAAGCCACCATGAAACATCTTGAAGTCTGCATGACTGCGGGCAAAGGCATGGTGATCGGCACCACCGGCCTGAGCGATACGGAAAAGAAAGACCTGGTGGATGTTTCCAGAGTGATTCCCATCGTCACTGCACCGAATATGAGTGTTGGAGTGAATCTCTGCTTTAATCTACTGCAGATTGCCGCCAAGGTGATGGGGGAAGATACGGACATCGAGATTATCGAAGCCCATCATCGTCACAAAGTGGATGCCCCATCCGGTACTGCGCTGCGCATGGGGGAAGTGGTAGCGGATGCCTTGGGGCGTGACCTGAAAGAGTGTGCGGTCTATGGCCGGGAAGGCATGACAGGCGCGCGCGATACCAAAACCATCGGCTTCGAGACTATTCGTGCCGGCGATATCATTGGTGAGCATTCGGTCTGGTTTGTTGATGAGGGTGAGCGTGTGGAGATCGTCCACAAGGCTTCTAATCGGATGACCTTTGCCAAGGGTGCTGCAAGAGCAGCGAACTGGATCGTCAACCAGGAGAAAGGAATCTTCGACATGCAGGACGTACTTGGGTTGAGGTAACCCCTTGGACTCGCTGCTTCGCTTGCCGTTATTTTGGGTACTGATACTGCTTGCAGGATGCAGCGATACCCCCTACTTGTCACCGGAAGATCAGGTCCGGCAATTTGTCGCGAGAGGTGAAGTTGCGGTGGAGGGCCGGGACCTGAGCGGTGCAGCAGCACTGATCTCGGAGCAGTATTCTGATGGCAGAAGGCGTACCCGACATGAGATCAGGCGCCTGCTGGCAGGTTATTTTCTACGGCACAAATCGATTCATGTCGTCTACCGGATCGACCAGGTGGAGTTGCTTGAGGATGCGCAGGCGCAGGTCGTGCTGTTTGCAGGCATTGCCGGTACCGCTCCTGTGGGTAGTGAGGCGCTGAGCCAATGGCGTGGTGAACTGTTGCGCATTGAGTTGCTGGTGGCACTGGAAAATGATGAAGAGTGGCGTCTCCAGTCGGCCAAGTGGCGCCGGGCGAGCAAAAAAGATCTTTTGTAGCGTTAAACCCGATAGCCTCCTAGACTCCATGTAGGAGCGGTGCCCCGCCACGAAGGCGTGGCTCCTGCGGCCTGGATCAGTTTTTCCTATCCCCTAAGAGCATCTTCTCTTTTTAATTCTACAATCTGGCCCGGTTTATGCTGGTTACCTGTCAGGATTCATATGACAGGCCGTGTTTATGCTTCAGTTACCCGCACTACCCGCCAGCCAGGGAGCCGCCACGCTCTCGGGTGCCTCATCAGGAAAAGGCGGTAATCAGTCAGCTGTATCACCGGACAGCGCGCCGGAAAACCCTTTTGATCAGCAGATGCAGGAGATGATCGACGACCTCGAAGAGGGAGTAGTCATTGCTCTGCCGCTGATGCCGGGTGTAGAGGGGAGTGACAAACTGACCCCATTTATAGTTACCGGCGGCAACCTGCTGCCGTTCAATCCCGCTGCAAACGGCAAGACAATGCCGCAAGCTGCTATCCAATTGACAGACACCTCTGGCTTGCAGACAGCGTTGCCCCCCATTGGTACGGACGCCCAGGCTGACATGAAAACTGCGTTGATGCTCGGACAACTGGCCCAGGGAGCGGCGAAAGGTGACCTGGCCGGTTTGGGCAGGGTTTCAGAAGGTGTTGCCCTTGAGGGCAGGACAGTTGGAGAAATTACCGGTGGATTCAACCTGGCCGGATTCCAGTCAGTGGGTGGCGGCGCTGCTGCCCGACCGGGCATGGAGATGCTGCGGGTCGATGTGCCTGTCAGCCAGCCGGGGTGGGATCAGGCCGTAGGAGAACGTATTCAGTGGATGCTCGGCCGCAATATCCAGAGTGCCGAAGTAAAGCTGACACCGCCGAATATGGGGCCGATGGAGATCCGTATCTCCGTGCAAAATGACCAGGCCAGCGTAAGTTTCATCGCTCAGCAACCCCTGACGAGGGAGGCCCTGGAGGCTGCGATACCCCGTTTGCGTGATATGTTGGGTGAAGCCAACCTGAACCTGGCCAACGTGGACGTGGGGCAGCGTGAGAGCCGGGAGTCATTTGCTGATGCCAATGGCAACGGCGGCAGAGGGGGCCGGGGGAGCATGACTGGTTCGACAGACTCGCCTGACCCCGGCAGTTCAGATGTGACAAGACGTATGTCAGATGGTTTGGTGGATGATTATGCTTAGGCACTGGAGGGTAGGCCGGTTCAAGCGTAGCGGAACCGGCAACGCCCGATCCGCTACGCTTGATCGGGCCTACATCCTCAGCCTACATTTTTTGCGCTATCTACACATCCAGGATCGATTTGATCGAATTGACCACCCGGCCGGCGGTTTTGCCGTCCCAGAGATCCGGCACACTGCCTTTACCTGATTCACCCCGGAGCACTGCGTCTATCTGTCCCTCGATACTCTCCAGGGTGCCGAGCTGGTTGGTGCCTTGGGTGATGGTAATCGGCCGCTCAGTATTGGGGCGCAGGGTCAGACAGGGGATGCCGAGATAGGTTGTCTCCTCCTGCAGACCACCGGAGTCAGTGATGGCGATACGGCAGTTGAAGACCAGATTCATGAAACTGATGTAGTTCTGCGGCTCCAGTAATTTGATGTTGGGATTGTCCGAAATCGATGCCAGCAGCCCGGTGTTCTCCAGATTCTTGCGTGTTCTTGGATGAACCGGGAAGACGATGGTCAGCGCTTTGGCAAGATGGGTCAACATGTCGCAGAGTGACTTCAAGGATGTCGGGTTATCCACATTGGCCGGTCTGTGCAGGGTGACGACGGCGTATTCCCCTTTTTCCAGTCCCAAATCGGTATAAGTCGGGTCAGCTTCGATCTTGTCTCGCATCATCTCCAGTGAATCGATCATGATGTTGCCGACCCGGATGATCTTCTCCCTGGCGACGCCTTCATGCAGCAGGTGTTCGTCCCCGTCAATAGAGGGGGTCCAGAGAATGTCCGCCAGCACGTCTGTTGCCAGCCGGTTTACCTCTTCAGGCATGCTGCGGTCGAAAGAGCGCAGACCAGCCTCGAGGTGAGCAACCAGCGGACGGTTCAAGCTGCTGGTGTCATCGGGATCGTAGACTACCTTGGTGGCTGCCAGCGTGCAGGCGATGGTGGAGTTGACGTCGCCGACCACCACTACCATGTCTGGTTTGTGTTCCAACACGACCTTCTCATAGGCCATCATGACCTTGCCCGTCTGTTCTGCGTGGCTGCCGGTGCCGGCGCCCAAATGGATATATGGCTCCGGGAGTTGCAGGTCATGAAAAAAGGCATCGGACATGTTCAGATCATAGTGCTGGCCCGTATGCACGATTTTCGGATCGGCCCACGACTCTTTGGCGAGCGCGTGGTAGAGCGGTGCGATCTTCATAAAGTTGGGCCGGGCTGCTGCGATCAGGTGTATGTTCCGTTTCATTGACTAAAGTCGCTCCGATTATTGTTTCGTCCTGGATCTTCCCTTCGCTGACTATGGGTATGGCTGCCCGGCAGCAATAAGGAAGATGGTTTATTTTGATGTCTGGGGTCGGATGGTAATGTTATTTTTTGTAAGGATTGAAGTATGGAATACCATTCAGTATCGGTCTTCGGCTGCAGAACTTGAATGTGATCAATTCCGACAGTCGCCAGAAAATAAGGGAATCACCGACATAGATCAAGCTTCAGCGATTTTCTGCTGCCAGTGATTGGCGCGTGAAATGACGCTGGCCTCGTCGATGGTCGTAAGCGCTCCATCACGCAGCAGTTCGCGGCCGGCAACCCAGACGTGATTGACCTGTTCGCGGCTTGCCGCATAAACCAGCTGGGAGATGGGATGGTACACCGGCTGTGTGTTGAGCCGTTGCAGATCCACCGCCACCAGATCCGCCGACTTGCCGGTCTCCAGTGAGCCAGTCACGTCACCCAGGCCCAGTGCCCGGGCGCCATTGATGGTCGCCATGGAGAGTGCGCTTGCGGCTGGTACGGCACTGGCATCCTCAGCCACGCCCTTTGCCAGCAGTGCAGCGGTATGCATCTCGCTGAACATGTCGAGGTCGTTGTTGCTGGCGGCGCCGTCGGTACCCAGGGCGACATTCACTCCGGCTTTCATCAGGCGGTTGACCGGGCAGAAGCCGCAGGCCAGCTTGAGGTTTGATTCGGGGCAGTGGACCACGTGGCCGCCACCGTTAGCAAAGGTCTCGATCTCACCCGCTTCCAGATGGGTCATATGCACGGCCATCAACGAAGGGGTGAGCAGTCCCAGCTCCTGCAGGCGGTGCATCGGGCGGTTTCCGTGATTCTGCAGTCCCTGCACAATCTCATCGTTTGTTTCATGCAGATGGATATGTACCGGAATCTCCAGTTCGTCAGCCAGTACCCGGATGCGCTCCAGGGGTTCGTCGGAGACGGAGTAGGGGGCATGAGGGGCGAAGGCGGTATGGATCAGGTTATTGCCACGAAACTGGTCATGTACTTCCAACCCTTTATGCAGATAGTCATCGGCATCCGTGGCCCAGGCCGAAGGAAAATCGATGGCGATGAGTCCCACAACGGCCCGTATTCCCGCCGCATCGGCAGCGCGCCCCGCGACATCCGGGAAAAAGTACATGTCATTGAAGCAGGTGGTGCCGCCGCGCAGCATCTCCGCTATTGCGAGCTGGGTACCGTCGTGGACAAACTCTTCGCTCACCCAGTGCCCCTCTGCAGGCCAGATATGTTCGTTGAGCCAGGTCATCAGGGGGAGATCGTCGGCCAGACCCCGCAGGAGTGACATGGAAGCATGAGTATGGGCGTTGATCAGACCGGGGATAAGCGCGTGCCCGGTCAATTCAAGCTCATTGGCGGCTAAATATTTTTCCCGCGCCTCCAAGGTCGGCAGAATGTCGAGAATGCGCCCCCCCTCGATGACGAGTGAATGATTTTCCAGTACCAGGTTTTCCGGCACGACAGGGATGATCCACTGTGCGTGGATCAGGGTATCGACAGTAGAGGGCATAGGGTAATCTTGCCTTTTTTATTGAATTTGCCTAAATAGCGCCAAATTTGCCACGGGAACCCTAAAGATGGAAGCACCAGATAGAAAGATTGAGCCCACACCCGATACTGCGATTGTCTGGCGTGAAAACCGGCTCTGGTTATTGGACCAGCGTTATCTGCCCGCAGCAGCCGACTATCTGGAGCTGAACAGTGCTGCCGCAACGGCAGATGCCATTCGGAATATGGTGGTTCGTGGTGCGCCGGCAATCGGCGTCACAGCGGCATATGGCGTGGTGCTGGCGGGCAGGGAGGCATTTTTGTCTGCGGCATCGGAGTGGAAACAACGGATTGGCCCGGGACTGGAGAAACTGCGCCAGTCACGGCCTACCGCCGTGAATCTCTTTTGGGCGCTCGATCGGATGCAGTCGTTGATAGATGATCTGCCTGAGGCAGAGAATCCGGAAGCCACCCTGCTGAAAGAAGCCGTGGCCATCCATGAAGAGGATGTGGCGGCAAACCAGCGCATGGGGGCGTTGGGTGCCTCGCTGATCGACGGACCTACCGGGGTCATTACCCACTGTAATGCCGGGGCGCTCGCCACCGGCGGGTATGGTACCGCCCTTGGGGTGATTCGCAGCGCCCATGCTGCCGGCTTGATCGATCAGGTGTTCGCGGATGAGACGCGGCCCTGGCTGCAGGGATCCCGTCTCACTGCCTGGGAACTGCTGCAGGACGGTATCCCCGTGACCCTGCTGGCCGATGGCGCGGCGGCGAGCCGTATGTCCCAAGGGGGTATAGGTTGGATTATCGTCGGTTCCGACCGCATTGCCGCAAACGGGGATGTGGCAAACAAGATCGGCACCTATGGTCTGGCCGTTGCGGCGAAGTTCCATGGGGTGAAGGTCATGGTGGCGGCACCGACCTCCACCATCGATATGTTGACGGCTTCCGGAGAGGATATCCCCATCGAAGTCAGGGATGGGGATGAACTCCTCTCCTGCGGGGATAAGCGCATCGGTGCCGAAGGGGCAGGGGTCTGGAACCCTGTTTTTGATGTGACACCGGCCGGGCTGGTCGACGCCATCGTCACTGAGAAGGGTATTGTTCACTCGCCGAACGCAAAAAAGATGCGTGAATTGATGGAAAAGTAGGCTGAGACGGCCTGAAAATCGATTTCAGACGTTTTTTATACAGCAGCAGGGGCAGTGGCTATGGTACAATTCGCTTTTTATAACGCCCCTTAGACGTCTGTCCAGGTATTGATTGCCTTGGGACAAACGCCTAAATTCGTACCCGCGAAAGATAGCAGACGTCCATGAGCGAATTCGCTAAAGAAATCCTGCCGGTCAACCTGGAAGACGAGATGCGTCAGTCCTATCTCGATTACGCCATGAGCGTAATCGTGGGACGCGCACTGCCGGATGTCCGCGACGGCCTCAAGCCGGTCCACCGCCGTGTTCTCTTCGCGATGAACGAACTCGGCAACGACTGGAACAAGCCCTATAAGAAATCGGCGCGTATCGTCGGCGACGTCATCGGTAAATACCACCCCCATGGTGATACCGCGGTCTATGACACCATGGTGCGTATGGCTCAGCCCTTCTCCATGCGCTACCTGCTGGTGGATGGTCAGGGTAACTTCGGCTCGGTGGACGGGGATTCACCTGCGGCCATGCGATATACCGAAGTCCGTATGTCGAAGATCGCCCACACCATGCTGGACGATCTGGACAAGGATACGGTCGATTTCGTTCCCAACTATGACGAGACGGAACACGAACCCAGTGTCCTGCCGGCCAGGGTTCCCAATCTGCTGGTCAATGGCTCTGCCGGTATCGCCGTGGGCATGGCCACCAATGTGCCGCCGCATAATCTGACCGAGGTGATCGACGCTTGTGTGGCGCTGATCGACAATGACCAGATCACCATCGATGAACTGATGCAGCATGTGCCCGGTCCTGATTTCCCGACGGCGGGCATTATCAACGGCGCCCTGGGTATTCACGAGGCCTATCATACAGGCCGTGGCCGCATCTATATGCGGGCGCGCACCGAGATCGAGACCGATCCGTCCAACAATCGGCAATCGATCATCGTCCATGAATTACCCTACCAGGTGAACAAGGCGCGCATGCTGGAGCGCATCGCCGAACTGGTGAAAGAGAAGAAGATCGAAGGCATTACAGAGCTGCGCGACGAGTCCGACAAGGATGGCATGCGCGTGGTCATCACCCTGCGCCGTGGCGAGGTGGCGGAGGTGGTGCTGAATAATCTCTTCCAGCACACCGCAATGCAGAGTGTATTCGGCATCAACATGGTTGCGCTGGTGGATGGCCGGCCCCGCCTGTTGAATCTCAAGCAACTGCTCGAATTCTTTATTCGTCATCGCCGTGAGGTGGTGACCCGCAGAACCCTGTTTCAGTTGCGTAAGGCGCGCGACCGCGCGCATGTGCTCGAAGGTCTGGCAGTTGCACTCGCCAACATCGACGAAGTCATCGAACTGATCAAAAAGGCATCCAGTCCTGCCGAGGCCAAAAAAGCGTTGTTGGCGCGACACTGGAAATCCGGGGCGCTGGAGTCGATGCTCGAACGGACCGGTGCCGGGAGCACCAGGCCGGAAGGATTGACGTCGGAATTTGGTCTGACCGATGAGGGTTATCGCCTTACCGAGGTACAGGCCCAGGCGATCCTCGACCTGCGATTGCATCGTCTGACCGGTCTGGAGCAGGATAAGATCATCAAGGAGTACGAGGAGCTGCTGGAGAAGATTGCCGATCTGCTCGATATCCTCGGTAATCCGAACCGCCTGATGCAGGTGATCCGTGAAGAACTTCTGGCCATTCGCGAGCAGTATGGTGATGAACGGCGTACTGAGATTCTGCAGAACCGGCTGGATCTGACTCTGGAAGACCTGATCACCGAAGAGGACGTGGTGGTGACACTCTCCCACGGCGGTTACGCCAAGGCTCAGCCCATCACTACTTATCAGGCCCAGCGCAGGGGTGGCAAGGGTAAGATGGCGACTGCGACCAAGGACGAGGATTTCATCGACAAACTGTTCGTTGCCAGCACCCATGACACGATTCTCTGCTTCTCCAATCGAGGCAAGATCTATTGGCTGAAGGTCTATGAATTGCCCCAGGCGGGCCGCAACGCGCGCGGTAAACCGATGGTTAACCTGCTGCCGCTGGAAGGGGATGAGCGCATCAACGCCATCCTGCCGGTGCGTGAATATACCGATGACCGTTATGTCTTCATGGCGACCAGTTCCGGTACGGTGAAAAAGACGCCGCTGGAGGCCTTCTCCCGGCCTCGGGCCAATGGCATTATTGCCGTGGATCTGCGCGATGGGGACAAACTGATCGGTGTCGATATCACCGACGGTAACCAGGATGTGATGCTCTTCAGCAGTTCCGGCAAAGCGGTGCGCTTCAAGGAATCCAATGTACGAGCCATGGGGCGTACCGCTTGCGGTGTGCGCGGCATCAAGCTTGAAGGGGGGCACGAGGTGGTCTCCCTAATTGTCGCGGAAAATGGCGACGTCATGACCGTGACTGAAAACGGCTTCGGCAAGCGCACAGCGGTAGAGAAGTATCCGGTGCATGGTCGCGGCGGCATGGGTGTTATCTCCATTCAGACTTCGGAGCGCAATGGCCCTGTGGTTGGCGCAGTGCAGGTCGATGACGATGATGAGGTGATGATGATCACCGACGGCGGGACGCTGGTGCGTAACCGTGTCGTCGATGTTTCCCGGATGAGCCGAAACACCCAGGGTGTCATAATGATCCGCCTGAGCAAGAAAGAAAAACTGATCGGCATCGAGCGCGTCGAAAGTCTCGACGAGGCAGAGGACGCGGAGGATGCAGAAGCGTCCGCTGGGGATGAGAGTGAGAATCCTGATGGGTAGGCCCGATCAAGCGTAGCGGATCGGGCGTATTCGGATCACGGAATAGATGTGGTTGTTGCCGGTTCCGCTACGCTTGAACCGGCCTACTTCTGTTTCTAACAAATTAACATATGCTTGTAGCAGAAATGTTACGGCATTAAATCTTTAAATATCAGTAGATTGAGAGGCAAAGATGTCACGTGTCTTTAACTTTAGCGCCGGTCCTGCGGCGCTGCCGGAAACCGTTCTTCAGCAGGCGCAGGAGGAACTTCTCAACTGGCATGATGCAGGTATGTCGGTCATGGAGATGAGCCACCGGGGCAAGGAATTCATGTCCATCGCGGAAACGGCAGAGGCCGATCTGCGGGAGTTGCTGGCGGTGCCTGACAACTACAAGGTGCTCTTTCTGCAGGGTGGCGCCTCCAGTCAGTTCGGCATGGTGCCGATGAATCTGACCCGGGATAACAACAAGGTCGATTATATCAATACCGGCTCCTGGTCGAAGAAGGCGATCGCCGAGGCGAAACGCTACTGTGACGTCAATTTGGCCGCGGATCTCACCGGTGGTTTCACCCGTGCCCCGGCGCAGTCCGAGCTGAATCTCCGCAGTGATGCTGCATACGTCCACTACACGCCCAACGAAACCATCGAGGGCGTGGAGTTTCCCTATATCCCGGACACAGGTGATGTGCCGCTGGTGGGTGATTTCTCCTCCACCATTATTTCCCGTCCGCTGGACGTGTCGAAATACGGCATTATCTATGCCGGCGCGCAGAAGAATATCGGCCCTGCCGGTCTGACTCTGGCCATTGTCCGCGAGGATCTGATCGGGGAGCCCATTGATGGTACGCCGGTGATGTTCCAGTATGGGACTCACGCCAAAACGGGTTCCATGTACAACACCCCACCGACCTATGGTTGGTATCTGGCCGGACTGGTCTTCAAGTGGCTCAAAGCCAAGGGCGGACTTGAGGCAATGGCCGAGATCAACGCGCGCAAGGCTGCCGCTTTATATGCCGCTATCGACGGTTCTGACTTCTATGCCAACCCGGTGGAGATCGCGAGCCGCTCCTGGATGAATGTACCGTTTACTCTGGCAAATGCTGAATTGGACGGAAAGTTTCTGGAAGGGGCTGCCGCCGTGGGTCTCAAGACCCTCAAGGGGCATCGTTCTGTAGGTGGCATGCGCGCCAGTATCTACAATGCCATGCCGGAAGAGGGCGTGAAGACCCTGATCGATTATATGGCCGAGTTTGAACGGGTTAACGGATAAAAAAACGTAAAGTAGGAGCGGCGTCTCGCCGCGATTTTTCCATCTACGGAGTAATCGCGGCGAGACGCCGCTCCCACAATTTAATCTAAATTTTATGGAATAAATAATCTTTGCGTTCTCCGCGTATAAGCGGCCTTCGCGTTGATAGTACAAAGGTTGAAGTAATATGTATAAGATACTGACATTAAACAATATTTCTGTGGCCGGGCTGGATCGCCTTCCGCGCGAAAAATATGAAGTGGCCTCCGAGATCACTCACCCCGATGGGATCCTGCTTCGCTCCTACAAGATGCACGATATGGAGATTCCGGAGACAGTGAAAGCCATCGGCCGCGCTGGTGCCGGTGTGAATAACATCCCGGTCGATAAGATGACGGGGAAGGGTATCGCCGTCTTCAATGCGCCAGGCGCCAACGCCAATGCGGTGAAGGAACTGGTGATTGCCGGCACACTTATCGCCGCACGTAATCTTGGTCAGGCCTGGCAGTTCGCCACCGGTCTTGGCGGTGAAGATGCCGCCATCACAAAGGATGTGGAGGCGGGCAAAAAGAATTTTGTCGGCTTTGAACTGCCTGGACGCACCATGGGTGTCATCGGTCTGGGCGCCATCGGCGTTAAGGTGGCCAACGCCTGCCGTGCGCTGGGCATGAACGTCATTGGCTACGATCCGACGATCACCGTGCAGAGCGCCTGGAAACTGGCGGCCGATGTGGAACAGGCGCTGAGCGTGGACGACCTGTTGTCCAAAGCGGATTTTGTCACTTTCCATGTGCCGCTGAATGACGCCACTGCCAACATGATCAATGAGGAACGTCTCAAGCTGATGAAGCAGGGATCGGTACTGCTTAACTTCGCCCGCAACGGCATCATCGACGACGAGGCTGCCGTAGCGGCGCTGGATAGCGGACAGCTCTACGCCTATGTCTGCGATTTTCCCAGCAATCTGCTAAAGGGTCATCCTCGGGTGATTACGCTGCCGCACCTGGGTGCATCCACCAAAGAGGCAGAGGACAACTGTGCCATCATGGTGGCCGACGAAGTCAGTGACTATCTTGAGAATGGAAATGTCACCAATTCGGTGAATTTTCCCGAGATCAACCTGCCGCGCAACGGTGATGGTGGATACCGGATTGCGGTGGTCAACAGCAATGTGCCAAATATGGTGGGTCAGATCTCCAGTGATCTGGGCAATGCCGGGCTGAATATCATCGATATGCTCAACAAGTCTCGCGGTGACATCGCCTTTACGCTTCTGGATGTGGATAGTGAGCCCCAACAAGTCATACTGGATGAGCTGGCTGCTATTGACGGAGTACTCTCCGTGCGCTGCCTGGGCTGCAAAAAGTAAGGCGGGGAGTGACTGAGGCCGGACTGCGCACATGAGTGACAACGATAAGCTGGAGGCAATCCGCGAGCGTATCGACTCCCTGGATCAGCGGATTCAGCAACTGATAAATGCCCGTGCGGCAGCGGCCCAGGAAGTTGCCGATATCAAGCTGGCAGCAGATCCCGATGCGCAATTCTACCGCCCGGAACGCGAGGCGGAGGTGCTGCGTCGGGTCAAGGCCCGCAATACCGGCCCGCTGGATGGTGAAGAGATGGCGCGCCTGTTTCGCGAGATCATGTCCGCCTGCCTGGCACTGGAGCAACCTCTCAAGATTGCATTTCTTGGCCCGGAAGGTACCTTTACCCAGGCAGCAGCCCTCAAACACTTTGGCCATTCGGTCAAAACGACATCCCTGGGTTCCATCCCCGACGTGTTTCGAGAGGTGGAATCCGGTATCTGCCAATATGGCGTGGTGCCGGTGGAAAATTCCACAGAGGGGGTGATCAGCCATACACTGGATACCTTTCTCTCTTCTCCATTGATGATTTGTGGGGAGGTCTCCCTGCGTATCAATCACAATCTGTTGAGCCATGAGGCCGGTTTGGATGCGATCAAGACTGTCTATTCGCATCAGCAATCCCTGGCCCAATGCCGCAGCTGGCTTGATCATCATCTGCCACGCGCTGAACGCATTGCTGTGGGGAGTAACGCAGAAGCGGCCAAGATGGCTTCGGGTGCATCGGGTTGTGCGGCTGTCGCCGGTGAGACCGCTGCGGAAGTCTATGCGCTGCCGGTGCTGGCGAGCAATATTGAGGATGAGCCGGGTAATACCACACGTTTTCTGGTCATTGGCAACAAGGATGCGGCAGCGAGTGGTGAAGATAAAACCAGTCTGCTTTTTTCCATTCGTAACGTGGCCGGTGGCCTGCACACGATCCTCTCCCCTTTTGCCGAACATGGCATCAGCATGACGCGCATCGAATCACGGCCGTCGAGACGTGGCAGATGGGATTACGTCTTTTTTGTCGACATCAATGGTCATCGTAATGATCAATCGATAGCAGAGGCGCTGGCCGAGCTGGAAAAGAAAGCGAGCCTGTTCAAAGTGCTGGGCTCCTATCCAAGGGCTGTTTTGTAAATGGAATGGGCACCGACCCCCTTCACAGCACGAGTTTTCAATAGGTCATGAACCGTTTCATTGATATTGCCGCTCCCGGTATCGCTGGACTGACACCCTATGTTCCGGGGAAACCCATCTCTGAACTGGAGCGGGAACTGGGAATCAGTCACTCGGTGAAACTTGCCTCCAATGAAAACCCGTTGGGCGCCAGTCCCAAGGTGGCGGAGGCGATAGGACGGGCGATGCAGGATCTGGCCCGTTATCCCGATGGTGGAGGTTATGATCTGCGGTTTGCGCTGGGCGCAAAGCATGGCATAGACCCGGGACGCATTACCCTCGGTAACGGCTCCAACGATGTGCTGGATATGATTGCGCGGGTCTTTTTGAGACCGGGTGATGAGTCTCTCTTCTCCCAGTATGCCTTCGCGGTCTACCCCATCAGCAGTCAGGCCGCCGGGGCGAAACTTGTGGTCGCGCCAGCCAGAGACTACGGTCACGATCTGAATGCATTGCAGGCGCACATCAGCGATCGTACCCGTGTCATCTGGATTGCCAATCCCAACAATCCCACCGGTACCTGGCTCGAAGCTGATGAACTCAAGGCATTTATCGCTACCGTTCCGCAGAATGTCATCGTTGTGGTGGATGAGGCCTACAGTGAGTATGTGGCTCAGAAAGCCTATCCGGATGCGTCGCAATGGCTCGGCGATTTCCCCAATCTTATAGTTACCCGCACCTTCTCGAAGACCTATGGACTGGCCGCGTTGAGGGTCGGTTACGGCATCAGTCATCCCGATGTGGCGGAACTGCTCAACCGGGTGCGCCAACCTTTCAATGTGAACAGTTTTGCTCAGGTGGGTGCATTGGCTGCGCTGGAGGATCAGGCATTTATCCAATCATCGGTGGGGGCCAATCTGGCGGGCATGGCGCAATTGATCGAGGGCTTTGAAGCACTGGATCTCGGTTACATCCCCTCGGTGGGTAATTTTGTCACGGTTGAATTGGATCGTTCCGGCGTGGAGGTCGATCAGGTTCTGTTACGGGAGGGTTGTATCGCACGCCCGGTAGCTAACTACGGTATGCCGAACCATCTGCGGGTCACCGTGGGGTTGCCGGAAGAGAACCGGCGTTTTCTGGACGCTCTGAAAAAGGTGCTGGAACGATGATCAGAAAACTTGCCATCATCGGGGTCGGTTTGATTGGCGGATCCATGGCCCGCGCCCTGCGTGAAGAGGGTGTGGTACAGGAGATCGTCGGTTGTGGGCGTAGCAAGCCCAACCTGGAGCGGGCGGTTGAACTGGGTGTTATCGATCACTATACCCACGACATCGGCGAAGCTGTCCGCGGGGCGGATTTGATCGTCCTGGCAGTGCCGCTGGGTGCAATGGAAGCGACTTTTCGCGCCATGCAGGGACACCTTGCAGACGATGCGGTGATCACCGATGTGGGCAGCGTAAAAGGCAGTGTTGTCGAGGACGCAGTCAAGGTCTTTGGTGAGATCCCTGCCTTCCTGGTGCCGGGTCACCCTATTGCCGGTACTGAGCGGAGTGGGGTCGAGGCGTCGTTTCCAGAGCTGTTTCGCAACCGCCGTGTGATCCTGACACCGCTGGACAACACCGATCCGCAAGCGCTGCAGAAGGTTGAGCAGGCCTGGCGGCATTGTGGTGCTGATCTCAGCTATATGGCTGTGGCGCATCACGATGAGGTGCTGGCTGCGACCAGTCATCTTCCCCATATGCTGGCCTACAGTCTCGTGGATAGTCTGGCGCGCATGAAAGAGAACGACGAGATCTTTCGCTATGCAGCGGGCGGCTTTCGGGACTTTACCCGCATCGCCTCAAGCAACCCGGTTATGTGGCGGGATATCTGCCTGGCAAATCGTGAGGCGCTGAGCGGTATGTTGAAACGTTTTGCCGATGAGTTGCATGGCATGGCTGACGCGCTGGAAAAAGATGACGCAGAGGGCCTGCTTGAAATCTTTGAACGCGCCAAGACGGCACGGGATCGTTATATCGACGGGGTGGAGTAGCAGGGTCACCAACCAGCCGTAGGCCCGATCAAGCGCAGCGGATCGGGCGTTTTCAAATGATAGAATTCATGAGGTTTCCGGTTCCTCTGCGCTTGAACCGGCCTACTTATACCAATCATCGGACTTTACCGTCCTCCAACTGTTCAAATATATTGAGAGAAAGTAGTTGAACGCATCATCGAACATCAAATTCCACATCAAACCTGGCGGCAGTCTCACAGGCAGTTTGCGGGTGCCGGGTGACAAATCGATCTCCCATCGCTCCATCATGCTCGGTTCTCTGGCCGAGGGTGTGACTGAAGTAACCGGTTTTCTCGAAGGAGAGGACAGTCTGGCGACCCTCAACGCCTTTCGCCGGATGGGGGTTGAAATAGCGGGGCCGGACGCAGGTAAGGTAGTGATCCACGGCGTCGGCAAACACGGACTCAAGGCACCGGATGTCCCCCTTGACCTGGGCAACTCCGGGACCTCGATGCGGCTGCTCTCCGGTCTGCTGGCAGGGCAGGGTTTTGAAGTGACTCTCAGTGGCGACAGCTCTCTCTCCGGACGGCCGATGAAACGGGTCACGGAACCTCTGGCACAGATGGGGGCAAAGATCGATACCGCCGAAGGGGGAACTGCTCCTTTGGTCATCCATGCCAACCGCTCGATGCAGGGCATGGACTACAAACTACCGATGGCCAGTGCCCAGGTAAAATCCTGTGTGCTGCTGGCGGGACTCTATGCGACAGGGGAAACCTGTGTCACTGAACCGGCGCCGACCCGTGACCATACCGAACGTATGCTGGAGGGATTCGGTTACGCGATCAGGCGTGAAGGCGCGCGGGTCTGCCTGACTGGTGGAGGAAAGCTGTCCGCCTGCAATATCGATGTCCCGTCAGACATCTCTTCCGCCACCTTCTTTATGGTTGGTGCCACTATCGCCGAAGGCTCGGATGTCATCCTGGAGCATGTCGGTATCAACCCGACCCGGGATGGCGTCATCAATATTCTGCGGCTGATGGGGGCGCAGATCGAGGTCTTCAATGAGCGAACCGTGGGTGGCGAGCCGGTGGCGGATATCCGGGTGCGCTCCAGTCGGCTCAAAGGAATCCCGATTCCTGAAGATCAGGTGCCCCTGGCCATTGACGAATTCCCGGCAATCTTTGTTGCCGCAGCCTGTGCCGAAGGGGAGACCATCCTGACGGGCGCCGAAGAGCTGCGGGTCAAGGAGAGTGACCGCATACAGGTGATGGCCGATGGGCTGAATACGTTGGGCATAGATGCCAAGGCGACGCCTGACGGCATTGTCATACAGGGTGGGTCGATCCAGGGTGGCAGGGTCGACAGTCATGGCGATCACCGGATTGCCATGTCCTTTGCCATGGCGGCGCTGCGTGCCACAGGAGATATCCACATCGACAACTGCGCCAATGTGAATACCTCGTTTCCCGGCTTTACCGGTCTGGCCGGCGTGGCTGGGCTGCGGATCAGCAGTTCGGAGGATGCTTGAGCATGGTTCGGGTGATTACTATCGATGGGCCCTCAGGATCCGGCAAGGGCACCATTACCCAACAGGTGGCAGAGGCTACCGGCTGGCGCATTCTGGACAGTGGCGCGATCTACCGAGTGCTGGGGCTGATGGCAGAGCGTGCTGGCATCAGTGTCGATCATGTCGGCAAACTTGCAAAAATGGCGGAAAAGATGCCGCTCTCCTTTGATGGAGAGCGGGTTTTGCTGGATGGCGAGGATGTCACTGACGCAATTCGCACCGAGACAGCGGGAAATGCGGCCTCCAAGGTGGCTGCGGTGCCGCAGGTGCGCGCCGCGCTGCTGCAGTGGCAACGCAACTACGCACAAGCGCCCGGTCTGGTGGCTGATGGGAGGGATATGGGAACGGTCGTCTTCCCAGCAGCGGAGGTCAAAATTTTCCTCACCGCGAGTGCCGAAGAACGTGCCCGCCGTCGCTATAAACAGTTGAAAGACAAGGGATTGAGTGTTAATCTCGCCCGTCTCACTACGGAGATCCAGGAGCGTGATGAACGCGACAGGAATCGTAGCGTGGCTCCACTCGCAGCGTCGGAGACGGCGTTGGAACTGGATTCCACTGAGATGACCATTGATGAGGTTGTCGAGAAGGTAATGGAAAAGGTGCGTTTCACCTTTTCCGATCTCAACGTCTGACCCTCAATGGTACCGGCAGTGGCCGGATAAGCGGCTGGATCGTCCAGCTATTTTTTAACCATTAACCTGGCAGGTTTTTACAACTGCCTGTGCAACCGTTCAGCGTTGCAGGAAATCCAAACCCATGACCGAAAGTTTTGCAGAATTATTTGAGGAGAGCCTCTCCAATACCCAGCTTCGTCCCGGTGCCATCGTTATCGGCACGGTGCTGGACATCACCTCAGAATCCGTCATCGTCAATGCCGGACTCAAGTCCGAAGGCGTGATCCCGCGTTCCCAGTTCCTTAATTTGGATGGCGAGATCGAAGTCAACATCGGCGATCAGGTTGAAGTCGCCCTGGATGCCGTGGAAGACGGCTTCGGCGCGACCAGGCTCTCCCGCGAAAAGGCCAAGCGCAACCAGGCCTGGAAAGTGCTGGAAACGGCGTTTGAAGCAGAGGAGACGATTCACGGCCGTATCAACGGCAAGGTCAAGGGTGGATTTACCGTCGAGCTCGGCGATATCCGTGCATTCCTGCCTGGTTCGCTGGTGGACGTGCGTCCGGTACGCGACACCGCATATCTCGAAGGCAAGGATCTCGAATTCAAGGTGATCAAGCTGGATCAGCGCCGCAACAACGTAGTGGTTTCCCGCCGCGCCGTGGTGGAGCAAGAGTACAGCGCAGAGCGCGAGAAGCTGCTGGAGACTCTGGAAGAGGGTCAGCAGATCAAGGGTATCGTCAAGAACCTTACCGACTACGGTGCATTCGTGGATCTGGGTGGTATCGACGGCCTGCTGCACATTACCGACATGGCCTGGAAGCGCGTCAAGCATCCTTCCGACGTGGTTGAGATCGGTGATGAGATCGATGTCAAGGTTCTTAAGTTCGACCGCGAGCGCAACCGTGTCTCCCTGGGTCTGAAGCAGATGGGCGACGATCCGTGGGTCAATCTGGCTCGCCGTTACCCGGAAAACACCCGCATGTTCGGCAAGATCACCAACATCGCCGATTACGGCTGTTTCGTGGAGATCGAAGAGGGTGTCGAAGGTCTGGTTCACGTTTCCGAAATGGATTGGACCAACAAGAACATCCACCCCTCCAAGGTTGTCAGCCTGGGTGACGAAGTTGAAGTCATGGTGCTGGATATCGATGAAGAGCGTCGTCGTGTCTCCCTCGGCATCAAGCAGTGCAAATCCAATCCCTGGGATGAGTTTGCCGCTACCCACAACAAGAACGATCATGTTTCCGGCAACATCAAGTCGATCACCGATTTCGGTATCTTCATCGGCCTGGACGGCGGCATCGATGGTCTGGTGCATCTCTCCGATATCTCCTGGGATGATGTCGGCGAAGAGGCAGTACGTGACTTCAAGAAGGGTGATGAGGTTGAAACCGTTGTTCTTTCTGTCGATCCTGAGCGTGAGCGCATCTCCCTCGGCATCAAGCAGCTTGCGAAAGACCCCTTCTCCGCTTTCGTTGCAGCCAATACCAAGGGCAGCCTGGTGAATGGTGTGGTTGCCGAAGTTGATCCACGAGGCGCTGTCATCACTCTGGCTGATGGCGTTGAAGGCTACTTGCGTGCATCTGAACTCTCCCGCGACCGCGTCGAAGATGCTCGCAGTGTGTTAAAAGAGGGCGACAAGATTGAGGCGAAGTTCCTTGGTGTCGATCGCAAAAACCGTACACTCTCTCTCTCTATCAAGGCGAAGGATGCTGATGAAGAGACCGCAGCTATCAAGGGTTATGCCCGTGATGCGGCAACCAGCGCACCGACCCTCGGTGATTTGCTGAAAGAGCAGATGGACAACCAGGGCGACTGATTTTCGATAAATCAGTAGTCTGACAATGCGGGGGCCGGGGTTGCCGGCCCCCAATAATCACTGGGAAGCTGATAAGAATGACAAAATCCGAGTTGATCGAGATAATCTCTAAAGCGCAGAGCCACCTTGCCTATCGGGATGTGGAGCTTGCGGTAAAGTGCATGATCGAGCAGATGAGTCAATCTCTCTCATCTGGTGAACGCATCGAGATCAGGGGTTTTGGCAGTTTTTCACTTCATTATCGGCCACCGCGTATGGGACGCAATCCAAAGACCGGCAGAACAGTCGCGCTTTCAGGAAAGTATGTTCCCCATTTCAAACCGGGAAAGGAGCTGCGCGAACGCGTGAACAGCGCTATTGAGCAAGAGTAGCTGTCTGGCCCACTAGTCAGCCGCTTTCCCTGTTGCTGCTTTATCTTTATAGCGGTAACCCTTTCCGGACTCCCCGTCAGACTTTGAGTGGCCCACAAGGGATATAGCCGCTCGCTTTGTCATCGCTTTTCAACTCAGCCCGCAACCGTTCGACAATCGTTCGCAGTACGGTGACACGGGCATATTTTTTGTCGTTTCCCGGGATCAGATGCCAAGGCGCAAATTCTGTGCTTGTGCGGATCACCATCTCGTTGACCGCCAGCTTGTACTCCTCCCACTTCTCCCGGTTTCTCCAGTCTTCATCGGTTATCTTGTGCTGTTTGTAGGGCGTGGCCTTGCGGGCTTCAAAACGGGTGAGTTGTTCGTCAGCGCTGATATGCAGCCAGAATTTCATGACGATGATGCCGTTTTCCGACATCTGCTGTTCGAACTGATTGATCTCTGAATAGGCGCGCTGCCACTCGGGATCGCTGGCAAACCCTTCGACCCGTTCCACCAGCACACGGCCATACCAGGAACGGTCGAAGATGGTCATGCGTCCAGCCTGGGGCAGATGACGCCAGAAACGCCATAGATAGTGGTGCGCCTTCTCCTCATCGGTGGGTGCAGCAATGGGGATGGTTCGATAGAGACGGGCATCAACTGCGCTGGTAAGACGCCGGATGGCGCCACCCTTACCCCCGGCATCGACGCCCTCGAAGACCAATACACAGGAACGTTTTTTCTGGTAGGCCTTCCATGTCAGCTCGTTGGCTTCGGCTTGCAGTTTTTTGAGCTCGGATTTGTAGAGGTCTCTTTCCTTCGTTTTTGAGAGATCGACTTGATCGAGTAGGGTAATCTGCGCCGATGCCTGATTCGGCAGTGTGGGGGCATGAGACGTGGCCGGGACGCAAAGAGGTTGAGGCGTCTCCAGGCGGGATTTCATCGCCTCCAACAGTGTCCGGCCAACAGTGAGATCACGGTAATGCTTGTCAGTGGCCTCGATCATATACCAAGGGGTGGCACCTGTGTCCGTGTGCCGGATGACACGTTCCGCCACCTTTTCAAAATGGCGGTATTGTTGGCTGAAACGGGCTTTTTTGGGCAGCATCTTCCAGCGGCTCTTGTCATCTCTGGAGAGGCTTTTCAGTCGCTTCTTCTGTACCGTTTCCGGCAGGTGAAACCAGAACTTCAGTATTAATGTGCCATCTTCCGTGAGCATGCGTTCAAAATCGGCGATACGGTTCAACTCCGCATCCAGTTGCGCATCGTCACACTGGTTGCGGAATCTGTGTTCGATGGGTGCCAGATACCAGCCGCCGAAGAGGATGCTGATATCCCCTTTTGGTGCCAGGGTGCGCCAAAAACGCCAATAGCGGGGGCGCGCCTGCTCCTCATCGGTCTGGTCCCAGAAGGCGAAAGTCTGCACATTACGGGAGTCGAGCCACTCATTGAGACGATTGACCACTCCACCTTTACCTGCCCCTTCAACCCCCGCAACGATAATTACAACGGAAGTATTGGTCTTCCGGATCTCTCGTTGTACGCGAAGTAGTTCGGTGCGCAGATCGGGTTCTTCCGCCTTGTAGTTTTCTTTAGTGACTTTTCGACCGACTTTAGTGGCTTCGAACATGGCGCTCTCTCCTGGGGGGGCTCAGTCTGTAATCCATGTTTCAGGACGAACATTTAAGACTAGTTGCTTACGGGATGAATCGCTATCAGTAATTGCGGGAAACAGCAGTGTGGTTGCTCATGGTCAATTGGAAACGCCATCATCTGTTTACAGTTCTCTAAATGTTCTCTATTATTTTAGGGCAGAGAACATTTAGAGAACGATTATGTTGAGCAAAAGTCACCTGAAGGCCCTGAGTTTTATTCGTGAATTTATTGTCCGTGTAGGTTATGCCCCGACTCTGAGCGAGATTGCGCTGGGGATTGGTATCCGCTCCAAAGGTGTGGTGCATCGTTATGTACAGACATTGGCTCAAGAGGGAGTCATCGAACTGCATGCCGGGCGCAAGCGGGGCATTACCTTGCCGGAGCCGGATAAAGAGCGGGATATGACGTTGCCGCTGGCCGGACGCATTGCAGCGGGGCGGCCGATCGAGGCGATCGAGGATAAGGTGCGGGTGGATCTGGCCGCCTTTTTTATCGGCCCTGGGCGTTTTGCGCTGCAGGTCTGTGGTGATTCCATGGAGGAGGCCGGTATCCTCGATGGCGATATGGTGGTGGTTGCGCAACAGGAGCACGCTGCCGATGGCGATATCGTGGTGGCACTGATTGACAATGAAGAGGCGACGCTGAAATATCTGCGGCGGAATCCGCAGGGTGACATCAGTCTGATTCCCGCCAACAGCGCCATGGCGCCCATGGTTTATGCCGCAGAACGGGTGCGTATCCAGGGTGTGGTGGTGGGGCAGCTGCGTACCTATGGTAAGCGTTGATGACAGCCTTGAAGGATAGGCGCTGGCAGCGTGTCATCATTCTGATGGATATGGATGCCTTCTTTGCTTCGGTGGAGCAACGGGACCACCCAGAGTGGCGGGGACGGGCGATCGGCATCACCAACGGCCAGCGCGGCACCTGCATCATCACCTGCTCCTACGAGGCGCGTGCCTTGGGAATAAAAACCGGCATGCGGGTCAGGGAGGCGCTACGGATCTGCCCGGATTTTATCCAGGTACCTGCCTCCCCTGAACGGTACGCTGCAGTTTCCACCCGCATCATGCATGTCCTGCGGACGATCACGCCGGATCTGGAGATCTTCTCCGTAGATGAGGCATTCCTCGATGTCACGCATTGTCAGCGGCTCTATGGATCGCCGGAGCGGATAGGGCGTCTGGTAAAAACGCGGGTGGAGACGGCTTCTGGCGTGCGCTGCTCAGTGGGCGTGAGCGGGGATAAGACAACGGCGAAATGGGCAGCCAAGCAGGGCAAGCCTGATGGGTTTGTGCTGATTCCGCCCTGGGAGGCCAGATATCGCCTGCGGGAGGTACCGGTCACGGAACTCTGTGGTATTGCAGATGGAGTCGGCCGTTATCTGGCGGAGCGGGGTGTCTATCGTTGCGGTGATATGGCGCGGCTGCCGATCGGTGAACTTGGCCGGCGTTTCGGCAATCAGGGAAGGCGCATCTGGTATATGTGCCAGGGGGAAGATCCGGAACGGGTGGAGACCCGGGTAGCGCCGCCAAAGTCCATCGGTCACGGCAAGGTGATGCCGCCGGATACACGGGATCTGGAGACAATCCAGATATTTTTGCTGCATATGAGCGAGAAGGTGGCAGCCCGGTTACGCAGGCATGAACTGCAGGCAAGTCGCTTCTTTGTGGGACTCCGGGCGGGGTGGGGATGGATTGGCGTCAAGCGGGCTACCCCCCTGCCGACGAGTGACGGAAGGCGGATCATGGCGTTGTGCCGCGAAACCTTGTGTGAGCAGTGGCAGGGAGAGGGTGTCTCTCAGGTTCAGGTCACGGCGTTGGATCCTCGACCGGTTTGCGAGCAGCTGGAGCTTTTTGGTATGGATGAGCAGGTGGAGTCAGACGCGTTGCATCAGGTGGTGGATCAAACCAACGCACGCTATGGCGAGTTTGCCATTGCACCCGCCCGCCTGCTCAAACGATCTGATATGCCGAATGTCATCGCACCCTCCTGGAAACCCTTCGGGCACCGTCAGAGCATTTGATCTCTTTGGGGTTTGGTAGGAGCGGCGCCCCGCCGCGATTTGTCCATCAACGGAGTTTTCGCGGCGGGGGTGCCGCTCCTATAGTTAATACGGATGCGTTATCTCACCATCATGATCAGCAGGACCACAAACCCCACTATCGCTGCCAGCGGCAGCACTACGGCCTGCCAATCGCCTTTCTCCGCCTTTGGGCCGTTTTGGCTCCAGTGTTTGTAGGCTGGCCACATGAAAAACAGCATCATTACAACGCCTGCCGCAGCAAGTATCTTCATCCAATCCATAATTTTTTTACTCTTGTCACCATTTCAGATGTAGGCTCGATCAAGCGTAGCGGATCGGGCACTCCTGGAAGAGAATGCATGGTGTTGCTGGTTCCGCTATGTTTGAATCGGTCTCTGTTTGCTATTTCTGTACAGCAAGAAAAAACCCCGGCACAGGCCGGGGCTTTAAGATACAACATCAAGCGGCTACTCAATCGTCACCGGAAAGCGCCCCCAACAGATGCAACAGGCTGATGAAGATATTGAAGATGGCGAGATAGAGGCCATAAGTGGCCATGATGTAATTGGTTTCGCCGCCACTGATAATCCGACTGGTGTCGAACAGGATAAAGCCGCTCATCAGCAGGATGATGCCTGCGGAGATCGCCAGTGAAAGCGCGGGCAGATCCATGAAGAGATTGGCGAGTACCGCGAGCAGGACAACCATCATGCCGGCAAACAGAAATCCGCCCATAAAGCTGAAATCACGTTTGGACGTCAGCGCGTAACCGGACAGGCCGAGGAAGATGATGCCGGTGCCACCAAAAGCGGTGCCGATGATCTCGGGACCCTTCGGCAGGGCAAGGTAGATGGAGAGTATAGAACCCAGTCCAAAGCCCATCAGGCCGGTTATCAGAAAGATGACCCCAATGCCTTTGGAAGAGTTGGCGGTGCGGGGCAGAACAAATATGCCGAGCACCATGGCGCCAATCACCGAGATCATATAGGCCATAGGTGGCATCGTCATCGCCATAGAGACCGCAGCCATGATCGCGCTGAAGACCAGCGTCGCGGACAGCAGCATATAGGTGTTCTTGAGCACCTTATTGGTAGCCAGTACCGATTCCTGGGAACGGGCGGTGCTAAGATCGAATTGGTTCATGTCGGCTTTGCCTCCTGGGTAAATGCCTGAAATCGAACGTTTAATATATGACAGGGTACATCCATATTAGTTCAGGGAAGGATACCTGTCTTATTTGAAAGATCAATAGATGAAATATAGGCGAACTCGGGCTTTTTCAAGGAGGAATCTGATGGTATCCTAGCGCCGCACTGGAGAGGTGGCAGAGCGGTTGAATGCACCGGTCTTGAAAACCGGCGTGGGTTTGTAGCCCTCCCAGGGTTCGAATCCCTGCCTCTCCGCCAAAATCAATGACTTAGGCCCAATCGGTGTAATTGCCGGTTGGGCCTTTTTCGTTCATTTGGGACACTAAACTATACTTCCCCGTATATTCTATAAGGAGAAGTTATGGCAGCGTTCACAAAACGAGGGGATGGTCAGTGGCAGGCCAAGATCCGTAGAAAGGGTTATCCAACCGTTTCAAAAACACTCAGAACAAAGGCAAAAGCTGAACAATGGGCAAGATCTGTTGAGTCAGAAATGGATCACGGCACCTTTGTTTCCCGTACTGAAGCAGAATCAACCACCCTCAAAGAGGCCCTTCAACGCCACCTCAATGAGGTCACTCCAACCAAGAAAGGTGCCAAGCAAGAGAGCGACCGCGTTAAGGTCTGGATGGCAAATGATCTGGCCAGTCGTTACCTTGCTGGCCTGCAAAGTGTTGATTTTACTCAGTATCGCGATCAGAAGGTAGCAGCAGGTGCCAGCACCATTCGCAACCACCTCAACATCATCAGTCACCTCTTCAATGTCGCGCGTAAAGAGAGGGGTATGGAGAGCCTGACAAATCCCATCCAGAACATCAGACTGCCCAAACAGCCACCAGGCCGTGACCGTCGCCTGCAAGATGATGAAGAGGGCGGTTACTCGCAGCCGCAAAACACCCTATGTGAGAGTTGATGGTTGTAGCCATAGAGACGGGTATGCGACTGGGCGAGATATTGAGTATGCGCTGATCTCAAAAACTCCACAGTGGTACTTGAAGACACCAAGAATGGAGAACGTCGTGTCGTTCCTCTCTCATCACGAGCAAGAAAAACCATTGCTAACCTGCCCCGACATATTGCCGGTGAAGTTTTTCCAGGTCTGAGCAATACCGCCGTGTCTCATCGCTTCATACTACTTCGGAAAAAGCTTGAGATAGAAGATCTGCGTTTCCACGACCTACGCCATGAAGCCACTTCACGACTATTTGAAAAGGGACTGGATATGATGGAGGTAGCTTCGATAACAGGCCATAAGACATTGCATATGCTTAAACGCTACACCCATCTTAAAGCGAAGGATTTGGCGAAGAAACTGGGATAGCCCTCTCGCACCAAAGCCACCACAATCCATACCTCTCATAGCTGGTATCAACTCCACTCTTCTAGCTCGCTATAAAGCCTGTTCGCTAAAATATCAAAAACCCTATTCTCCTGTGCTATCTCCTTAGCTCAGCAATCTGTCATTCATACACTGTTGGTGGTGGCCTATATGCAAAAGAAAATTCATGTTGTTAGCAGAGATGAACTCTATGACCTGGTTTGGCAGCAACCCCGCACACACTTGGCAAAACATTTCGGTATATCTGATGTAGCCATTGGGAAAGCATGTCGAAAAGCAAACATTCCAATGCCGCCAGCCGGATACTGGGCCAGAAAGAGATCAGGTAAATCGGTTCTGGAGAGAGCTTTGCCCCCTAGAGAGCCTGGTGTGGACAACGAAATTATATTTGGAGGTTCAAGGTATGCTTATCGCTGGGTTATGTCTGATCAGGAGGTTTTAGAGCAGACCCCAGGCCACCTGTATTCACTGAATCACTTGATGCTGTCCGCCAACGAGTAAAGACCCAGCTAGGAAAAGTAGCCCAACCAAGGTCACTCAACAATCCTCATAAGCTGATAGCCAGACTTCTTAAACAAGATGATCAGCGTCGTGAAAATGTAAGTAGCTCACCATTTTTGTTGGGCAATGAAAAGCCAAAGTTTGAAGATTCATATGAGAAACGTCGGCTCAGGATATTATCTGGGATTTTCAAGGCGGTTGAAAAATGTGGAGGGAAGGCAGTAGTCAGGAGCAAGGATGCCAGAGATCTTGGGGTGAATGTGGGTGGTCAATATGTATCGTTCACCGTTGATTCAATTAAGGGTGAGAAAGGAGCTAAGGATAAACACACAAGGCTTCAGCTTACTGTTGAGGCCGGATGGTGCCGCGACAATCAAGATCAACGAGTTTGGTCGGACAGTGATGAAATGAAGTTGGAAGCGATGCTTAGAGATATTGTCGAAGAAATTATTGTCTCCGGTGAGCGTCACTATCGTCAAAGCAAAGAGCGCCAATATCAGCGGTTACTTGAACGAAAGCATGATCTTGAAGAGAAAGAGAGGCAGAGGATAGAAACGGAAGCAAGATTGGAAAGAGAGCGGATCGAAAAAGCCAGGCAAGCGCATATTCAGCGACTGCTAGACGAAGCTTCAGCTCATAACCAAGCGTGCAATATACGTGAGTATGTTGAGAAAGTGCTCACATCAGTGAAGACGTCATCATCAGGACACTCTCAAGGGCAACTATTGTTGTGGGCAGAATGGGCAAGAGCACAGGCAGACGATCTTGACCCAATCATTTCAGGGCGTTTTCAGGTTGATGAATTGCCTGATTAGAGTAACAGAGATCACTATGCATTGGTGTATCAATGGGGAGCACATAGAAATACGCTCTCAGCCTGGATCAAGCAACATAATCGAGGGTCATCACAGTTGAAGATCCACCATTTCTCACCTATAGTTCGAGCATAGAGAACCATTAGAGAACCTTTGTGCTAACCAATCGCCAGCAGACCACCTTTCAGTTCATTCGCAATTACCACTTAAGGCATGGTTATGCACCCAAGTTGACAGAAATCGCCAATGGAATAGGTATTAGTTCCAAAGGAGTGGTTCATCGCTACCTTAAAGCAATCGCAGAAGAGGGTTTAATCGACTTACTTCCAGGGCGACATCGAGGTATCCGTCTGACAAAAGAGTGTCAGGAAAACTATACAGCTGAGCTTACTCTGCCGCTTTTAGGAAAAATTGCTGCGGGTCAGCCCATTGAGGCCATTCCGAATCACGACTCATTTAATCTGACAGCTTTCTTCCTCGGCACCAATCGTTTTGTACTCAAAGTACAGGGTGATTCCATGATTGAAGCCGGCATTCTTGATGGTGACATGGTCATTATTGAGCAACAGAGTCATGCAAAAGATGGGGAGATTGTCATTGCTCTGATTGATAATGATGAGGCAACACTAACGCTATGTGTGTTTGCATTTGCGTTTGCGTTTGCGTTTGCGTTTGCGTTTGCGTTTGCG